>NZ_CEXWTU010000005.1:9165-61762 GCF_982758155.1 Marinagarivorans sp.
CCCGCCGTTACACCCGATACCGCCCTCACAGAAACACTCGCCATTATGAGCAGTAAAGGGCTTGGAATGACAACCGTTCTCGACCCACAGCATAGATTACTGGGGATATTCACCGATGGTGATTTGCGAAGAGCAATCGATACCGGCGCCAATATTAGCAACGCCTGCATTGGCGAGATAATGACCCGAAAACCACTCACTACCGCAGCCGACACACTCGCCATTCAAGCACTTGAAACCATGGAAGCGCGAAAAATCACAACACTTGTCGTCGCGGATGATAAAAATCACATTCTCGGTGTCCTACACCTTCACGACTTACTACGCGCAGGCTTGGTGTAATGACAAACAATACTTTTAACAATGCAGCGTTAACACGCGCCAAAAAAATTACTTTATTGGTGCTTGATGTCGATGGCGTATTAAGTGATGGCCGCATCACCTTTAGCGAATCAGGTGAAGAACTCAAAAGCTTCAGCACCCTCGACGGACAAGGCATACGATTACTCTTGCGCGCAGGCATGAACGTGGCTGTTATTACCGGCCGAAATAGCCATATTGTGGCGAAGCGCTGCGCAGATTTAGGCATCACACTGTTAGCTCAAGGGCGTGAAGATAAAATGGTCGCCTTACAAGAATTACTCGCCAGCATGCCAGTACCACCGAGCCTAGAAGAAATCGCCCACATGGGCGATGATCTCCCCGACCTACTCATAATGACCCAAGTCGGGCTTGCGCTCACGGTGCCCAACGGACACCCCGAAGTACTGAGCCGCTCACACTGGAGGAGTAGTCGCCAAGGAGGTATGGGCGCCGTACGCGAGGCTTGTGATGCGCTATTAATCGCACAAGACAAGTATCAAACCGTTATCGATTTCTATACAGGTTCCGGCGAGTGAAAAACTGGGTTTACATTTCACTGATTTGCGTGATTACAATGACCGTTGTTTTGCTGTGGGATAGCCGCCCAGAGCTCCTTAATCCCCTCGCAAAGGTAGAATCTCCTTTCGAGCGTTTTCCGTATGCCGTATTGCATGACGCTCGCACCAGTCATTTTGATGAAACCGGTAAACTCAGCTATGAGTTTGATGCCGTGACGCTCAAGCATTTTCGCGCCGATACACAAAGCACCTCCGACGAAGATTACATGCTTATTACTGCCCCTAAACTGACACTATATGGCGAACCAAACCCTTGGTTTGTCACCGCCAAGCAAGGGAAAATTATGGCCCACGGCGAAAAATTAACGCTATGGGATGACGTAGAAGTCTGGCAAACCGATAACAATGATACGACAATCACCACAAAGCTCAGCACCGAAAGTATCGATATATTCCCTCACCAAAAACGCATCAGTACTGATGCTCACGTTCACATCGAAAGCGCTAACGGCACCATTAATGCCGACGGACTCGAAGTTGATATGATTTCACAACGCATCAAGTTACTAGCCAACGTGCGAGGACAACATGAACCTATTCAGTAGAATTGTCGCAGCAGCTTTGCTATGCACCTGCGCCAACGCCATCGCACTGCAAAGTGATCGCAGCCAACCGATCACCATCGACGCCGATAGCGCAGAACGTGATGAGATAGCCGGCACCACAACCTACTCCGGAAAAGTAGAAATGGCGCAAGGCTCCATGCGCATCAACGCCGACGAAATTGTTATCTATAACACCAAAGACAAAGTCACGAAAATAATTGCAAAAGGTAAGCCTGCGGCCTATCAACAACAGCCCAGCGATAAAGCCGGCAAAGTCGTTGCTAAAGCCAACATCCTCGAATACCGCATCGATCAAGAAACGCTGCGTTTACTCGAAGGTGCATCACTTCAACAAGAAGGCACCAGCTTGTCCGGCACAACAATTGAGTACGATGTGCGAAAATCCGTTGTTAAAGCCGACAGCAACAACAAAGAGAGTGGCCGCGTACGCATGGTAATTCCTCCTAAGGCATTGCGCAGCGAAGTACCCGACAGCCCCTCAAAAGAAGAAGGCTCTCCAGATGACACATTCAGCACAGAGCCTGCACAAGTCGATAGTAATATAGACGTACCAACAACGCCCGAAGATCAAACCGCAGTAACAGGAATTGACAATGGCCACTCTTGAGGCAAAAAACCTCGCCAAAAGCTACGGTGCGCGGAAAATTGTTTTAGACGTATCCATGAGTGTAAACACCCATCAAATTGTGGGATTACTCGGGCCTAATGGCGCCGGTAAAACAACATGCTTTTACATGATTGCCGGTATAGTCCGCGCTGACCATGGGCAAGTTTTTATCGATGGGAAAGATGTCAGTCGTAAACCCATGCACGAACGCGCAAGACTCGGGCTGGGCTACCTCCCCCAAGAGGCCTCTGTCTTCAGGAAGTTAACCGTTACAGAGAACCTGCTGGCCATCTTAGAAACCCGCAAAGACCTCAAACGCAAAGACCGCATTAGCGAAGCCAATAAGCTTTTACAAGAATTTCATATCGAGCACATCAAAGATAGTCTGGGCATGGCCTTATCCGGCGGTGAGCGCCGCCGGGTTGAAATTGCCCGCTCCTTAGCAGCTGATCCCAAATTCATCCTGCTTGATGAACCTTTCGCCGGCGTAGACCCCATTTCAGTTTCCGACATTAAACAGATTGTGTCGCACCTCCGTGATCGCGGTATAGGCGTGCTGATTACCGACCACAATGTGCGCGAAACCCTGGATATTTGCGAACAGGCCTACATTGTGGGCGAAGGCCACATTATTGCTTCAGGGTCGCCAAACACCGTATTAGAAAACGAGAAAGTTAAAGAAGTCTACCTTGGGCAAGACTTCAAGCTCTAACTTACGATCTATTAGACGATTTGAGCGCTAGCACGCAACCGTTAGATTTTTTAGATATGGCCTGAAGTTTGCTTTTACTGGTCATTGCAGTACATCGCTGGGATGACTACAATCACATTAAGACGCTCTCAATGTGTGCAGCGCAAAAAACTTGATGGATTTACTCTTCGATGAAGCAATCTTTGCAACTCAAACTCGGCACTCAGCTGACCATGACGCCTCAGCTGCAACAGGCGATACGTCTATTGCAACTTTCGACACTCGATCTGCAAAACGAAATTCAAGAAGCCCTTGAAAACAACCCGATGTTGGAAGTCACAGAAGACAGTGGCGCCAGTGAGGGAAGTAAAGGGGTCGATGGCGAGCAGGCAAGTAATGCCCAGTCAGAATTACCCGCAGACGTTGAAACTCCCATAAAAGCCGCTGAAGTAAGCCCCGAGAACACCAACGAGGCCAACGAGGCAACAGCCAGCGATGACTGGAGCGAAAACATCCCTACCGACTTAGCCGTAGATACCAGCTGGGATGACCTCTACCAAAGTGGCCCCAGTGGTAGCGGGTTATCCCGTCCCGAAAATGAAGATTTCGACTACGACTCGCGCAATGCCAGCGCCGAAACCCTACAAGATCACTTAATGTGGCAACTTAATCTCACCCCCATGAGCGATACCGATCGTGAAATCGCCACGGCGGTTATTGATGCCGTAGAGCCTTCAGGCATGTTAAGCCAAACGATGGACGATATTTTTGAAGGTATGCAAAAAATATTTCCGGATCTAGAGGAAGACGAAGTCGCCGCCGTGCTTCGCCGCGTTCAACAGTTCGACCCGCCGGGCGTTGCCAGCCGAAATATCAGCGAGTGCCTGTATTTACAATTGCTGCAGTTGCCTGAATCGACGCCTGGTTTTGCTACGGCTAAAGCTTTAGTCGCCGACTACCTTCCGCTACTCGGCAGTCGCGACTTCAAACAATTAATGCGCAAGCTCAAGGTCAAAGAACCCGAGCTTCAATCCGCCATTGCGCTGATTCAAAGCCTAAACCCAAAGCCCGGCGACTTCATCAACGACTCCAGTACAGAATATGTTGTACCGGATGTGTTTGTCAGCAAAGTTAAGAATCGCTGGCAAGTTCAGCTTAACCCCGACATTGCACCCAAATTAAAAATTAATTCGGATTACGCATCCTTAGTAAAACGTGCCGACAGCAGCACTGACAACACCTATTTAAAAGATAACTTGCAAGAAGCTCGCTGGTTTCTAAAAAGCCTACAAAGCCGTAATGAGACACTCTTAAAAGTTGCGACGTGCATTGTCGAACGTCAGCAAGGGTTTCTGGAACATGGCGCTGAAGGCATGAAGCCCATGGTTTTACACGATGTCGCTGAAATGGTAGAAATGCACGAATCCACTATTTCTCGCGTCACCACCCAAAAATACATGCACACCCCACAGGGTATTTTTGAGCTGAAATACTTTTTCTCAAGCCATGTAGCAACAGAATCTGGTGGTGAATGCTCTTCCACGGCTATTCGCGCCATCATCAAAAAATTGATTGCCGCGGAAAACACAAGAAAACCCCTTAGCGACTCTAAAATTACAGAATTACTGGCCGATCAAGGCATCATGGTTGCTCGCCGGACGATTGCAAAATACCGCGAGTCATTACAAATTCCACCCTCGAATGAGCGCAAGCAACTAGTATAATAGTTGGCTTTTAATACGATAAGGCTGAGTTACCTATGCCACTAGAAAAAATGCTATCGGCTAACCGCGTATTATGCGGCACCGAATGCACCAGTAAGAAGCGCGCACTTGAAACGCTGGCCGATTTAATCACCAGTAGCGTACCTTCACTAAACGCCAATGATTTATTTCAGCAATTGATAACCCGAGAAAGACTCGGCTCAACAGGTATTGGTGAAGGTATTGCCATCCCTCACTGCCGATTTGCAACAGGGGGCGTTTCCGTTTGCGCAGTAATGACACTGCAAAACCCTATTGATTTTGATTCAATAGACAACACACCTGTCGACTTAATATTTGCAATGCTCGTTCCTGAAGATGCTGACAATGATCATTTACAAAATTTAGCCGCATTAGCAGAGGCACTACAAGGCAAAGGTTACGCTGAAGCCTTACGTAAAGCAGACAGCAACAATGCACTTTTCACAGCTGCGCTTGTGCCATTTAAAGAAAGTTAAGGCCAAAAGAAAACCCGTTGCAATACGACGTTTGCAATATAACGGTCGTAATAAAACCCTACACTGCAGACTCACAATACAATAATTCAGAACTGCAGTATCAACATTCATTTTTAGCGTCTTTACATTAGGAGATTACCATGCAATTTGTTGTTGTTAGCGGGCGTTCGGGCTCAGGCAAATCAACAGCGCTGCAGTTACTCGAAGACTGCGGCTACACCTGCATTGATAATCTCCCCGTCAGCTTACTTCCCGCACTGATCACGCAAATGAAAAACGCCGATAGCGGAAAATTACTTTTAGCTGTTGGGATTGATGCCCGCAATATTGGCGGAGACTTAAGCCGATACCCCAGTATTATCGAAGCCTGCCAACTCGAAGCCTCACAGTTCACAACCATATTTTTAGACGCCAGTAATACAATTTTACTCAAACGCTTTAGCGAAACACGCCGTAAACACCCATTATCCAATGACAAAACCGGCTTACAGCAAGCGATTAATAGTGAACGCGCCATTTTAGAGCCCGTTGCTGCATTAGCCGATATCACACTCGATACCAGCACCCTAACCCTGCACGAACTACGCAGCGTTATTCGCAAGAAAGTGGTCGGCGAAGATAGCAAAAGTGCCGCCCTGAGCTTTGAATCGTTTGGCTTTAAGTACGGCATGCCCGTAGACGCCGACTTTGTTTTTGATGTGCGCTGCCTACCGAACCCCTTTTGGAAACCCGAGCTGCGCGGTTTCACCGGGCTAGATGAACCCGTACAAACGTTCCTTGCCGAGCAACCTGAAGTCATGGCGATGGCCGACGACATTGCAGCCTTTTTATCCAAGTGGCTACCCTCCTTCCAGGCCAATAACCGCAGCTACCTCACTGTGGCCATCGGCTGTACAGGCGGTATGCACCGCTCTGTTTTTTTGACTGAGCACCTCACCAATGTGTTTAAAAACACCTATGGTAATGTACAGGTTCGCCACCGCCAACTAACCGGGCAAGCCCAACCCATTGCGCACTTGGTGGCCAAATAATGAGCGAACAAACAACAACTATCTGTAATAAATTAGGCCTGCACGCAAGGGCCGCCAGCAAACTCGCCAATACAGCCAATCAATTTGGCAGCAAAGTCACCGTCAGCTGTAACGGCAAAGCCATTGACGCCAAAAGCATTATGTCGCTAATGTTATTAGCCGCCTGCAAAGGCACAGAGATTACTGTAGCGGCTGATGGCAATGATGCCGACACAGCCGTAAACTCGGTTGTAGCACTAATTAACAACCGTTTTGACGAGGATGAATAACCCAAAAAAGCATTTAAGAAACGAGGATTAAAAAGAGCGTCGCCAATAAAGGCATCGCCTGCCAGTCTACTTTTGCGTAGCCATGCCGTGACCATCGAGCTGTAGTCAATGCCTAAGAGCAATAGCCATTCAAGTACCGAAAAACATTTCGGCCATATTCACAACCTACTCCAAAGCGGCACGCTAAAGCAGGTTAAGCACTCCCTGCGCGTGCTAACACCCGTTCAGCTAGCGCGCGTTATCGAATCTTCACCACCCCATACCCGTAGCGTGATATGGGAATTAATTGGTAAAACCGCACAAACAGAACTCATAGAAGAGCTCCCCGAAGATATTCAGGCGTTTTACCTCGCCCAGATGAATACCGAGGACTTGGTCGAGCTCACAGAAAGTCTTGAAACCGATGATATTGTCGACATCCTTCAAAACCTGCCGGATCAAATCACCCAGCAAGTTTTAGAAGCCATGAGTGATCAAGATCGCGATCGTGTAACAGCCGTTTTGGCCTACCCCGAGAATACTGCTGGCGGCCTAACCAACACCGACACCATCACCGTGCGCCCCAAGTTTACGCTCGATGTAGTTTTACGCTACCTGCGCCGGCACGATGAGTTACCGCCTTCAACAGATAGCCTAATTGTCGTTAACAAAAAAGATATGTACCTCGGGTTATTACCGCTGGCAACGCTACTGACCAAGCCTGGCGACACCACCGTACGCGAAGTCATGGTTACAGACGCCAACCCGATTTCTGCCGACCTCGATGAAAGCGATGTCGCTAAGCTGTTTGAACAAAACGATTGGGTCTCCGCGCCCGTAGTCGACGAGCAAGGCAAACTTATTGGCCGTATCACCATCGATGATGTGGTCGACGTAATCCGTGAAACGGCTGATCACTCATTTATGGGGGCAGCCGGCCTAGATGAAGAAGAAGACACCTTTGCAACCACAGCAAGAACAACACCGCGGCGCGCCCTGTGGCTAGGCATAAACCTGCTTACCGCCTTATTAGCGTCCAGCGTCATTAACTTATTTCAAGGCACCATTGATAAAGTCGTAGCCCTCGCCGTACTTATGCCGATTGTCGCGAGCATGGGTGGTGTCGCGGGCTCACAAACCCTCACGGTTGTTATTCGCGGGATGGCCCTAGGCCACATTAGCCGCAACAATTTAGGGTGGCTAATCAGCCGAGAAGTCCGCGTGGGTATTATCAACGGCCTGTTATGGGCACTGGTTATGGCCGCAATTGCAGGATTATGGTTTGGGGATTGGCGAATCTCGTTTATTATTGCCGCCGCAATGATCATCAACCTGATTACTGCCGCCGTAGCTGGCGCACTATTGCCCATCGGCTTAAAGGCCATGCGCATCGACCCCGCCCTTGCCGGCGGCGTTACATTAACGACCATTACCGATGTCGTTGGCTTTTTCGCCTTTTTAGGCCTAGCCACTTACTTTTACGCGTGATTAGCGCACCTCTTTTCAACACTAGCACCAAAAATAGGTTTGAGTTATGCAAGATAAACCCAAGCACGATACTGATTATGATGACGATATAGTCAGTAAAACGGCCATTAAAAAAGAATGTCTTGCGCTACAAGACCTTGGTGAAGCACTCACCGAACTAAAAGATGATTTACTCACGCGCATACCGCTCGAAGAAACACTTTACGATGCGATTGTCGAAACACGTAACATTCGCAAAAACGGCGCCAAAAAACGCCACATGCAATTTATTGGCAAACTAATGCGTGCCGCAGACCACGAAGCGATTCAAGCCGCTTATCAAGAAATAGAAGATGAGCAGCAAGGCGACGCGCGACGCTTACACATTGTTGAAGGCTGGCGCGACCGCCTACTCGACAGCAACGATGCAAATGCACTATCTGATTTTTATACAGAATTCCCCTTTGCCGACCGCCAACAAATTCGGCAATTTTGCAAAAATGCGCAAACAGATAAATTAAATAACAAGCCACCAACCAATGCGCGTAAGTTGTTTAAGTTGTTGCGAGAGACACTGAGGCAAACGCATTAGGACATAGGTCAGTAGGGTAACGCATCGGGGCTGGAGCCCCTTTTTAGACATTGCTTCCGTATAGGGATATACGTTATTAGGCTAATGCAGGAGGCAAGTATTATTGGATAAAGTATTTTTTCCTCGGCCCTTATTCGCTGTTGACCTGTCTGCTGCCCCCCCCTGCAGTACTTAAAGAACCGCCTAATACGGGTCTAACGCCAAATCAAAATAACGGTTGGCGTTGTGAAAGCAGACATCGGCAATTAAGCCACTCAGAAGCGGCCAATCATTGGGGGCTTCGCCAGCGGTAACCCAACCGCCTACCATCTCACACAAAATACGACGAAAATATTCGTGCCGGGTATAGGATAAAAAGCTGCGGCTGTCCGTCAGCATACCTACAAAATGGCTAAGCATGCCTAGTTGCGATAATTGGATTAACTGCCGTTGCATGCCGTCTTTTTGATCGTTAAACCACCAGCCTGAGCCAAACTGCACTTTACTCGCAATATTGGCCCCCTGAAAATTACCCGCCATTGTAGCCAGCACTTCGTTATCACTAGGATTAATACAATATAAAATGGTTTTGGGAAGTTCATCAGTTTTTTCCATCGCATTCAGTAAACCGGCAAGCGGCGCAGCAATAGGATGGTCCCCCATGGAATCAAAACCACTATTAGGCCCAACATTGCTTAAAGCTCGTGAATTATTATCTCGCTGCGCCCCCATATGCAACTGCAAAACCCAACCGCGCATTGCATACTGCTGACCTAAAAATACATTAACAGCTGTAAAAAACTGTGCTACTTCTAATTCGGTTAACGACTTTTCATTTAATCGTTTCGTTAAAATAGCATCTAATATTTGCTCGCTAACGGGCTCCGAAAAACGCATTATTTCAATACCGTGATCAGCAATCGTGCAACCGTGTTCCGCAAAATAATCCAACCGACTAGACAGTGCATCCAAGAGCTGATGAAATCGCATAATGGGCGAATTAACAACCTCGCCTAAACGCGCAATGTATTCCATAAAGCCGTCTAATTCTATTTTATAGGCACGATCAGGGCGAAAACTCGGCAGTACTTTTACACCAAAAGGGTTTTGCGAAATATGCTTGTGATGCTGCAGGCTGTGTATGGGGTCATCTGTTGTGCCCACCATTTTCACCCGCATCTTTGTCATAATACCTTGCGCTGAAAAATCCGGCTGCTTAAGCATCTCCTGCGTATCAGCCCAAACCTTACCTGCTGTAAACGGCCCAAAAACGGTATCTGTAATTCCAAAAGGCCTGCGTAACTCTAAATGCGCCCAGGTATACAACGGGTTGCCCAGGCATTGCGGCACAACCGCCGCCCAAGCATCATATTTTTCTCGTTCACTCGCCGCCCCAGTAATCAAGCGCTCTTGTACACCTGCCGCCCTAAGTGCACGCCATTTATAGTGATCGCCTTCCAACCAAATTTGAGCAATGTTGTCATAGCGACGATCTTCAGCAATTTCACTCGGTGGCAAGTGGCAATGATAATCAATAATGGGCAAAGCAACTGCTACATCATGATAAAGGCGACGCGACACGTCGTTCGTCAATAAAAAATTTTCACCAAAAAAAGTTGTCATATCACTCAAGCCAAAACATAAAAAGCAGCGTACACCATGGCGCTGCTTTAGGGATTAATTGTGAAAGTCCACTAATCAATATCAGTGGTAAAAAATAGCCTGCACATCTTCCCTTAATAATTTTATTGAGCGATCAATGCCCTCGATAAAATTAGGGAAGGCGATAAGTTCAAATTTAGCCAGCGCCGAATGCTGAACAAATGCTGCAACGCCTGCACAAGTATTTGCCGCTAACGCCAAAGGTATTAACTCAGATGCCAGAGGGTCGTCGATGATATAACTTGGCTGCGCTTGGCTGTCTTGTAAATATACAATCCAAGCCCCCAATCCAAGCGCCGTAATTTTAGGGAAATTACCTGCCTGCAAATTAATGCACGCCCCCTGCAGCCAACGCTGAGGAATCTTCTGCGAACCATCCATGGCAATTTGCCGAGTTTGATGCTGTAAACTAGCATTCGAAAAACGCTGCAATAAAGTACTTGCATACGCATCAAGATCAGCCCCATCAGGCATATGGAGTGTAGGCGCAGCCTCTTCCAGCATATAAGTTTTGATCAGCTTAACAAGTGCTTCGTCGGCCATACACTCTGCAACCGTTTTATAACCTGCCAAACAACCCAGATAGGCGATTAATGAATGACTGCCATTTAACATCCGTAGTTTCATTTCTTCCCACGGAGCGACATCCTTAACAAAGGCCGCACCTACCTTTGAAAAGTCTGGTCGTCCTTTGGTAAAGTTATCTTCAATAACCCATTGCGAAAAACTTTCGCAAGCAATGGGGGCGCTATCCCGCGGAACAGGCCAAGAAGCTTTAGCTTGCCCTAACAATGAATTTACAGTCGATACAGTTTCTTGAGTGGTGGCAGGAACTATTCGATCAACCATTGTTGAAGGGAAAGCTACATTGGCCGCTATCCAACCTGCAAGGAGCTGATCTTGCAGCGCCGCCAATTGGAGTACTGCACTGCGCGTCGAATGTCCGTTATGAGGCATATTGTCACAGCTCATTACCGTAAACGGAATTTGGTTGTTGTCATAACAGTAACGCAATCCAGCGACCAAAATACCTATCGCCGTTTTGGGTGTTTTGGGTTTGGCGATATCGTGTTTAACCTCTGCGCTATCTAATTTCAACTGTTGCTGGGATGCATCAAAGAAATAACCCTTTTCAGTAACGGTTAAACTCACAATATTAATAGCAGGATCTTTTAAGCGCTCCAACAAGCAGCTAACGTGGCCCGGCCCCGCATAAAGTACTTCACGTACACAGCTGACTTGCCGCAATATTATAGAATTGTCGGCGGCATACTCTGCCACAGTATATTGTTGTTGCTGGTCATTTAACTCATCTACAATCTGTGAGTTTGAGCGGATATTGGCAGCGCATATCCCGTAAGCCTCTTCTGTTGTATTTAAAAGTTTTTCTACATACACAGCCATGTGTGCGCGCACAAAGGCACCGAGCCCTATATGTACAATGCCCACAGGCAAATCAGCGGCCACGTATTGCGTAGGGGTTAAACTCAACCCTCTCTCTATGTTAATTGACATAATTTGCCTTCATTAAAAATTGCACAATAATTATCACCAATGCCACAAAGTGCCATCCTCTAAACGGTTAACCGGCAAGCATTTTCGCTGGTATGGATATTTGGCCGCGAGCTTTTCGTCGATATCGACGCCGTGCCCTGGCGTTTCTCCCGGCGTAAAATAGCCATCGTTAAACGCATAAGCATGAGAGAAGACTTCCTCTGTCACCTCTGCGTGCGCCATATGCTCTTGAATACCAAAATTGGGCACCCAATAATCGAAATGCAATGCAGCCCCCATACACACGGGCGATAAATCGGTAGCGCCATGACAACCCGTTTTAACATGGTAAAGCGAGGCTAAATCGGCAATACGGCGCAAATGTGTAATGCCGCCAGCGTGTACAACCGTAGAGCGAATATAATCAATTAATTGATTCTGTATTAACTCACGACAATCGTGAATACTGCTAAATACCTCACCTACGGCAATCGGCGTTGTTGTGTGCTGCCTAATTAATTTAAAACCTTCTTGGTTTTCGGCCGGCACAGGATCTTCCATCCAGAACAATTTATATTGTTCTATTTCTTTACCCAGCCGCGCCGCCTCAATGGGAGTAAGACGATGGTGTACGTCGTGCAGAATATGTAAGTCATCTCCCATTTGATCTCGCACTGCTTCGAACAACTTGGGCACGTGATTTAAGTATTTTTCTGTCGACCACATATGCTCTGCTGGTAAATCAGAATCTGCAGGTTCGTAACGAGCGCCGCCTGGGCCTTTTTTGCCCACACCATAAACATGATCTAAACCCGGCACACCACACTGTACGCGAATCGCTTTATAGCCCTCTTCCGACAACTGATGGACTTGCTCTAAGGTTTCACTAATGTCGGCACCGTTAGCATGGGCATAAACCATCACGCCGTCACGGCTACGGCCACCCAGCAATTGGTACAGAGGCATATTCGCCATCTTAGCTTTAATATCCCACAGTGCGGTATCTACCGCCGCTATGGCTGTCATATTCACTGCACCGCGACGCCAATAAATACCGCGATAAAAAAACTGCCAAATATCTTCAATACGCTGAGGGTCTTTACCGATTAACGTAGGACAAAGATAATCTTCCAAAAATGCCACAACTGCTTTTTCTCGACCATTTAAAGTCGCATCGCCAATACCGTATATACCCTCATCGGTGGTGATTTTTAATGTAACAAAATTACGACCTGGGCAACAAACAATCACTTTAGCTTCAACGATTTTCATCGTACAACTCCTAATCAAAATTTAGTATTGGTTGAGAGACAACTGTTAATAGTAATAGCGAAACCTTAAACAACGATTTTTTAAAACATTCGCGTTACAGTCTTAATTTAATTCTCACCCATTCAGCTGAAGAGTGATTTAATTTTCAGGCATCAGATTGTAGGCATACTTTGCTCTGATAAAATTGCACCTTCATGCTGAATCACTGATGCCGCCAAACTATGCCCTGCTTTCGCAGCCTTATGAATATCACCACCGGCCAGCCTACATGCTAAATAAGCGGCGCCGAAAGAGTCGCCAGCAGCAGTGGTATCAACCGGCGCCACAACACATTCGGCGTTAATTACAGCCCGCTCCAAACCACAAGCAACAACACAGGGCGCCCGCCCCTGTTTAATAACAATCTCGGGGATATCAAAAGACGCCAAGCGATCAATTACGGCATCAACCGTACTTGAGCCAAACAGCATCGCTTCATCATTAAGGGTTAAAAGGGCTATATCGGCTTGGTCTAGTATTTTTTCATAAACGTTGCGTGCAATAACAAGATCAGGCCACAATTTTGGTCGGAAGTTATTATCGAAATAGATAACACCACCGTTGTGCTTAATTCGATCAATCAAATCAAATAAACGCGCACGACCATCGCTTGGTAAAATCGCTAAACTAATCCCGCTTAAATAAAGCGCATCTAAATGGCCCAGCTGGTCAAAGGTTTTATCGTCGAGATGTTGATCAAAGTAGAACTTTGCAGCAGCTTGATCACGCCAGTAACTGAATGTGCGCTCACCAGCATCATCTACATTAATGGCATAAATGCCTGGCAGCTTATCTTCACGACGTAAAATAAAATCAGTATTTATTTCTTCACTATGAATAAAATCCAGCATGTGGTCGCTAAACGCATCTACCCCAACAGCGGTTATATACTGTGTGGTAGTACCAAAACTTTTCATCAAACGATTAAAATAGAGTGCGGCATTTAAAGTATCACCAGCATAACCTTGAACAATCCCAGCTTGAGGCGAGCCCTTAAGCTCTATCATGCACTCACCTAAAAAACCGACTTTTTTATTTAAAGCCTGCATACATCACCTATGGCATTAAACCGTTGGGTAAAAATAAAACCACACCGGGAAAAAGTGCTAAAAATATGACCAATAATAAAACAGCCAATATCAGAGGAATAGATTCAACAACATAGCGTTCGGTTGGGCACTTTAAAATGCCACAAACAGCATACATTGCAACACCGACTGGCGGCGTCATCCCGCCCAGCGTAACCACAATCATCATAAGAATTCCAAAGTGTACAGGATCAATCCCCATAGCCGTTATAACAGGGACTAATATTGGCGTAAGCAACAGTACAATAACCGTCGCTTCCATAAACATTCCAATCAGCGTTAAAAAACCCAATATTTGCAGTAGCATCACTGTAGGGTTATCGGTGGTTGTTACCAGCGCTTCGGTCATCGTTTGCGGCAGCTGCTCAAAAGCAATCGCATAAGCAACAATATTCGCAAACAATATAATTAGCATAACCATGCCAATATCATTCACACTTTTTTTAAGGGCTTCGAACACTTTACCCAAAGTGAGGTTTCTATATGCAAAGTGGCCAACAGCCAAGGCATAAATAACAGCAAAAGCCCCTGCCTCAGACGGTGTAAAAATACCCCAGCGAATCGTCACAATCAGTAAAACCGGAAATAAAACTGCCCATTTAGCATCCATCAAACCTTTTAAAATGGCTTTACCAGAGGGTTTTTCTTGCGTTTGCGCGCCTATCCCTTTGTGCTTAGCTACAATATAAACGGCGGCCATAAGCACTAATGTCATAAGTACACCAGGAATAAGGCCAGCAACAAATAGCTTACCAATAGAAACATTCCCCATAAAACCGTAGAGGATTAGCCCTATGCTAGGCGGGATTGTGGCAGTAATGAGCGCACCTACAGCAATGGACGCACTGGTAAAGCCTTTTGATAAACCCGACTCAAGCATGGCAGGGCCAAGTACTCGCGCCTGCATGGATGCATCTGCAACCGCTGAACCCGAAACCCCGCCCATCATGGCACTTAATACAATAGAGACATGCGCTAAACCACCACTAATCCAAGAAACCAATAATTGAGAAAACCGAATAAGGTGAGTAGTTATACCGCTAATATTCATCAACTGACCCGCTAAGATGAAAAAGGGTAGCGCCAAGAGGGGGAAACTTTGACTAGCACTGGCAATACGCTGGACAGCAACAGTAAGCGGTAAAAATTCAGAGCCAATAAAATAACTTGCGCCCGCAATACCCACAGCAAATGCTAAGGGCATTCTTATGACTAATAGAACAATAAAAACGATGGCAACAGTAATCATGCAGCCGCCTTATTCGACTTAACGTTTTCACCATCAACGACAAATTTTTGCATAAAAGCCAATGAGTAATCTGGCGCAATATTGCCAACGCATACCCTTAACAGATAAACACCCTGAGCCAGCGTAGTAAAAAGCATTACAAGCCCACCCACCGGTATAGCAGCAGTAACCAAACTGTAAGGTAACTGCGCAGCACCGAGCTCACGCTCTGGGTTTAACAACGTTAATTTAATGCCATAGACAATTAGCATGGCTAAAAATGCAGCCATCAGAACATAAACCACAACATCTATGCTCAACTGCATTTTTAACGGAAAACGTTTTACAAAATAATCAACACCCACATGATCTCCATCGCGCATTGCCTGGTTACCGCCAATCATGCATACCCATACAAATAAAAGCTGAGCGATATCTACAGACCAAATAACAGGAAAACCAATTGTGCGCATTAACGCCGCAAAGAACACACACAAAACAATTAAGGCTAGCATCATCGCCGCTATAGACCTTTCAATTTTTATCCATGCATTAATCAACTTCATGGTTGCTGCCCTGTATCTTTAACGCTCGACTGAGTTAAAGCCTGCGACACCTGCTCTCGCAGCGCCTCATAACCTAATTTCTCATAAACTCCTTTCGTAGCTTCTATAAAAGGTGTGCGATCTATATCTGTAATTACTGTGCCGTATTCACGCATCACCGTTTCAAATCCCGCCTGTCGTTCGGCAGTCAGGTTACTTGCTACATCGCCAGACTCAACCGCCACTTCACGCACCACTTCTTGTAAGTAATTAGGAAGCGCATCAAACCATTGGCTAGACACCACAATGCCTGTCATTAAATGAATATGTGCCGTTTTACTGATATGGCTGACTACTTCATAGAGCCTAGAACTGTAAGTTCCCTGATGCTGCGCTTCCCCCCCTTCGATCACTCCTTGCTGCAGTGCAGGATAAATTTCTGCCCAAGACATGGGTGTCGGGGTTGCACCCATTGCACGCATGGTTTCAATAAATACCGGCGCCCCAATGGTACGCAAGCGTACACCGTATAAATCGGCTGGCGTTGTCACAGGCTTTTGCGCTAATACATGACGCTCACCCTGCCACCAATTGAACGATAACACCTGTAAATGCGCTGCTTTTTTAAGCTGTTCCTCCCAGGTATTAAACAGTGGCGAAGTCACTAACGCGCGGGCTTGGTGGCGATCCTCAACTAAATAAGGAGCCGCCAATATACCAAAGGGTGGCGCATAAAAAGAAAGCCGCCCGCCATCAATCACTACCGCTACATTAGCTCCCGCACGCGCCTGCTCAAGAATATCCTCATCGCTACCTAACTGAGAGCCATAAAAAATACGCACAGGGATTTCCCCATCACTGCGCTGCGCAATCACTCTCTGAAAATGAAGCAGACCTTGATAAAGCGGATCATCTTTTGAGAGTGCCGTAATTACATTTAAAGGCCAGTCAGCATTTGCTAAAGACGATAACAATAGGATCAGACAACAAGCTTGCACGCTCTTAAGAAAAAATCGAAACCAATGCGGCATACTCCAAGACTCCATTGGTTTAATTATATTAAAAAATCACTATCAGATTGATAGCTGACCCAGGGGAAAAGCCGTTGATTTTGACGGGAAAAGCAAACCAAGGATTAATATTAAATTAACAAAATAGTGAACATTTTTTAATAATTTCGATATAACACCAACTGGCGCACCTGGGCAACAATTAGTCTCTAGACTACCGCATCGGTTAGTGCGTACCCTAAACCAACTGAGTATCATGAATGTTGTCGACGCATTCTTGCTCTGTTCACCAGCGGAAAGTAAAGACACGCCAACCATCAGCCCGAAGAGATAAAATAATAATGTCTTACAAGCTCCTCCCTAACAGGCTCTATTCAATAATAGCCCTACGAATTACTGCCAGAAAAGCGCTGCTATCGGGCGTATGTATTGTCGCCATCAGCCTAAATGCTAGCTGTAGCTCAGCCCCAAACAAACAACTTCCTGCACCCACATACCTTGACCCAAAAGTCAGCACTGCACTGCGTATAGATGATTTAGTTGCCCGCATGACGCTTGAAGAGAAAGTGCTGCAAATGCAAAACCAAGCACCAGCCATCGAACGCTTGGGCATTCCCGAATATAACTGGTGGACAGAAGGCTTACACGGGGTTGCTCGAGCGGGCCTAGCCACAGTATTCCCGCAGGCAATTGGCCTTGCCGCGAGCTGGAATGAAAACTTAATGCACGAAGTTGCCACCACTATTGGCGATGAAGCCAGAGCGAAACACCATGCCTTTGCCGCCAGAGGTAAGCGCAACATTTATCAAGGGCTTACCATTTGGTCGCCGAATATTAATATTTTTCGTGATCCTCGCTGGGGGCGCGGACAAGAAACCTACGGCGAGGATCCATTTTTAACCGGCAAGCTAGCCGTACAATTTATTAAAGGCTTGCAAGGCGATGACGAGCAGCACTTAAAGACCATTGCAACCGTCAAACACTTCGCCGTGCATAACGGGCCAGAGCCCGAGCGCCACAGTTTTAATGCCGAAATCAGTACCCGCGAGCTTTATCAAAATTATCTACCGCAATTTGAAATGGCATTAAAGGAAAGTGGCGCAAAATCGGTGATGTGTGCCTACAACCGCCTCAATGGAGAACCGGCCTGCTCCAGCCCAACACTGCTAAAGAATATATTGCGAGAAGATTGGCAATTTGATGGTTTTGTCGTTTCCGATTGCGGCGCCATTGAAGATATTCATAAACACCACAAAGTGACTAAAACAGAAGCACAAAGCGCGGCTGTTAGCGTGCAAGCAGGTACCGACCTTAACTGCGGGAAAATGTATAAAAACTTACCCGCCGCTGTGAGTGAAGGGCTAATAACCGAAGCAGAAATAAACGTAGCATTAAAGCGATTATTAACGGCCAGAATGCAGCTAGGCATGTTTGATGCACCCGAAACCGTGAAATACGCAAATATACCTTACGCTGTTGTTGACAGTGATCAACACCAAGCGCTGGCCTTAAAAGCAGCACAACAATCAATAGTTTTACTTAAAAACGACAACCATACCCTTCCGCTGAAAAAAGATTTAAATTCAATCGCAGTGATTGGACCCAATGCAGACCAATGGCTAACCCTGCTAGGTAACTACAACGGTGTACCTTCAAGCCCTATCACGCCATTAACGGGCATTCAAAATGCGGTATCCAGTGCAACTTCAGTAAAATATGCACAAGGTTCTGAGCTCGCCGATGGTATCCCAATGTTTTACACCATCCCTAGCAAGGCATTTAGCCATAACTATCAATCAGGACTTAAAGTCGACTTTTTCAATCAAGCTGACGTAGCCGGAAAACCTTTATTTTCGTCAACGCAATCCTTAGTGGATATTAACTGGCAAGATAAAGCACCCCGCGAAGATATGGATGATGACAACTTTGCCGTCCGCTGGAGCGGGCAATTAACGCCAGAAATTACCGGAGCCTATAAACTTGGCGTACGAAGCACTTGCAATACAAACGTATTCCTAAATGGAGAAAAAGTAGTCCATACGGCCTACCACTTTCGCGACGAATACGGTGACCCTCGCCATAAAAATTCTGACTGGATAAACTTAGAAGCAGGCAAACAGTACAACATTGAAGTGACCGCTAAAGAAACCTATGCCGACGCTTCGGTGCAGTTAGTTTGGGCTGCCCCCAAAAACAACCTTAAAGAAAAAGCATTGGCGTTAGCGAAAAATTCTGATGCTATTGTATTGGTGATGGGCTTAACGCCGCAAATGGAAGGCGAGGAAATGGATGTTGATGTAGAGGGTTTTCGCGGTGGGGATCGAACTAAAATATCACTCCCGAAACCTCAACAAGAACTCATAAAAGCGATTGCATCCCTCAACAAACCCACTGTTTTAGTGGCTTTAAATGGCAGCGCTCTCGCCATCAACTGGGCGCAAGAGCATATTCCAGCCATTATCGAAGCCTGGTATCCAGGGCAAGCCGCAGGCACGGCAATTGCCAATGTTTTATTTGGCGATTACAACCCAGCCGGCCGACTCCCTATTACTTTTTATAAGACCGTAGACGACCTACCCGCCTTTGAAAACTACACTATGAATAATCAAACATACCGCTACTTTAAGGGTGAAGTACTTTATCCATTCGGCTATGGATTAAGTTACAGCCAATTTAAATACAGCGATTTATCCATTCCCACAACGTTAAAACCAGAATCGAATATAGAACTCAGTCTAAACGCAGAAAACATATCGGATTTGGCCGGTGAAGAGGTTGTGCAAGTGTACCTAAGCCGTAAAAACAAGGAAGAGCACGAATCTATTCGAAACCTTGCAGCCTTTACGCGTATTAATTTAAAACCACACACGCCACAAAATATTTCTTTATCCATTCCGAAAGAAGCTTTTTCGATTATCAACGATAATGGCGAACGTATTTACCCCGAAGGTGAATTCACCCTAAGTATTGGCGGCGGGCAGCCCGATCAAACTAGAAACCCCTCTAGTAATATTTTGACCAAAACACTGAAAATTAAAAAGCCATAAAATAGCACCTAACAAAAAGGCCAGCCTACGTTAATAGGCTGGCCTTTTTGTTAGGTAATTCCACACGAATTTAATGTGTAGTTAACCGCTAAGCCGTTAGGTATTAATTAATTCAAGCTCCGCCGCAGTTAGTAAAAAAACACCATGCCCGCCCGCTTCAAACTCGATCCACGTGAATGCAACATCAGGAAATGCATACTCCAATGCATTCCAACTATTACCCACCTCAACAATTAACACCCCGTCGTCGGTCAGAAAATCGCGTGCTTCGCGCAATAAACGACGCGTAAAATCGAGACCATCATCACCAGAACCTAATGCTAATGCGGGTTCGTGTTGAAATTCTGCTGGCATAGACGCTAAATCATTCACATCCACATAAGGTGGATTACTAATAATTAAATCGTAGCGCCGACCTTGTAAGCCCTCAAAAAGATCGGATTCTACTGCCGTCACACGCTCTTCCAAGTGATACTTTTCAATATTGCGCTCGGCAACTGCCAACGCGGGCGCCGAAATATCACTTAAATCAACTTCAGCCTCTTCAAACAACATTGCACAGGCAATACCAATGCAGCCGCTACCAGTACATAGGTCGAGCAGCGCACGCGGTGGTGTTGCCAGCCAAGGTTGAAATCCATTTTCGATTAACTCTGCAAAAGGGGAGCGCGGGATCAACGTATCCTCGCTTACCTCAAAGGGCAGTTCCATAAAATACGCCTGCCGAGTAATGTAAGGCAATGGCAACCGCTCAGCCACGCGCTTAGCAATGGCCTCGCATAAAAGGGCTTTTTCCGAGGTGGTCAAGCGCGCAGCCAGAATATGCTCATGCTTACCCCAAGGCACTCCAGCTTGCCAAACAACAAGCTGTAAAGCTTCATCCCAAGGATTATCTGTTCCGTGACCATAAAAAAGATCGGCATCATTAAACACTTTAGCCGTAAAACGCAGCCAATCCTGCACGGTCATCAATTCAGCTTTTGCTTCAGCTATACGGCTAAGTAGTAAGTCATTTTGCATACGCCACCTCAAAATCGGGCATTATTGAATACCGCATAGGGTAAAGGTCAAGCGCTTAAATGGCTAGCAAATTGACTCTCGTCAGCATTGGTAAGATGATAGATCGTATTACTCATAGATACTTAGTACAAAGCACTCAAAGCAAAGCAATTAGCTGGATCATCCATAGGAGGGATAATGAAGCCTATTCTACAAACCGCCCTCTTGATTCTATTATTCGCTAGCGTCTCTGGAGCCTGCATGTCAATTCCCTCGCTCAACCCCTTTAAAAAAGAAGTCGTTCTCATGTCGCCCTTAAAAGGCACATTGCTACAAGATGGTAAACCACTCGCCAATATTGATATTGAGGTGGTTATTGTTATGCCTGGCGGAGAGGAACGAATCTATAAGCACCAAACAACATCAGCTGGCGAATTTGATTTACCTGCAATCAAAGACACAATAACATTAGGCCCGATGACTGAGTTTGCGGTCTCTCAGTTTGTAGATGTATTCATTGACGGGATTAAAGACACCGTATGGTCTGCAGGGAAACGTGAACCAGGCCTATATGCGGAAAGAGAGCCCGCAAGTGAGACTATTGGTCTTGTTTGCGACATTAATGATGAGAAAATAAAATATAGTGAGCGAGCCGGATACATCAGGACAAAATGTACATGGAAGGCATTGAGGAAGGTGTAGTACTGCCCCACTCCAGGCAGTTCAGCCAGAAGTAAGAATATACAAATTAAGCAGATATACCCAGCAGGTAGAAGTCCATTGATATACTGATAATTTTTAGCTAGCATACGATTTCAAAAATCACATAACCCAAGGCTGGGAAGCTGATTAAAACCACACTTATCCATAGGAGGGATAATGAAGCCTATTCTACGAACCGCCCTCTTGATTCTATTATTCGCTAGCGTCTCAGGAGCCTGCATGTCAATTCCCTCGCTCAATCCCTTTAAAAAAGAAGTCGTTCTTATGTCGCCCTTAAGGGGCACACTATTAAAAGATGGTCAGCCACTCCCTAACGTCGACATTGAAGTTGTTATTGTCATGCCCGGTGGAGAAGAGCGTATATTTAAACATGCAAGCAATAATGAAGGTGTATTCAGCCTTCCGGCTGTAAAGGATACATTAACGCTAGGCCCCATGACTGAATTTGTTGTTAATCAATTTGTCAACATTATGCATGAAGACAAAAAAAATACCGTTTGGTACGCGGCAAAACGCGAGCCAGGAATGTTTGCCGAACGACACCCCGCCGGGGAAACACTAGAGCTTACATGCGACATTAACAGCGAAACCGAAAGCTACAGAGAGCGTGCAGGCTTTATTAATACCAAATGTAAATGGAAAACAATCAAAAGGATCTAACATGGGAACTTTACAACCTATTCAAGCTGCCAACTTAGCTGCGGATGTATATACTGCACAAAATGATGCGAGCGCTGAACAGTTTTTTATATTAAATAAAGATATTGTTAACCAAGAGGAGTTAACAACTCTTCAAGCATCAGTGGGTACGCGGCTTCTCAATACTAGAGATATTTTTTGCATATGTGCTCACGGAAAAAATAACTTCAGCAGGGATGTTTTTTTAATATTCCGAGGATCCACTTTTGCCAACTATGGTGCAGACTGGATAAGCAATGCCAGAATGGGCCTAGAAATCGGCATCTCAGGTAAACCAGTACATATTGGCTTTAACCACATATTCAAAAGCATGATCCCTCAGCTAGAAACCTTTTTCGCGAGCTTAAATGGCGTAAAGCCGCAGATTGTTCACTGCATAGGTCATAGCCTAGGCGGTGCAGTAGCAACACTAGCTGCAGATTGGGTAAACCACACCAAAAGGAGTGTAGCCACCAAAGTCTATACTTTTGGCGCACCTCGCCCAGCAACACACCTATTTTCCAAAAGTCATACCGACAAAATTGATAAGCAGAATATATTTAGGGTTTACCACGAAAGCGACCCCGTGCCGATGATACCCGTCTTTCCTTTTTGCCATGCCCCCTTTGGCAGCATGGCTTACTTTATTCACACAAAACCAATAATTTGGCCAACCGATCACTTCATCGGTAGCTATATAGACTCTGTTAACGCAAAAGGTAAATCCTGGAAAACATTATCCCCCACAGGTATCCATGAGCCCACTCAAGCCCAAATGGAGCAATGGTTAGAATCCAACATTAAAGTAGAACCCTCCGCTACCAGTACTTGGCGCTGGATTAGCTCTGCTTTATTTTATGTTTTACGTAAAATTGTGGGCTTCTCGCTATCCAAGTTACAAGCGGTATTTATTGGCGCGGTAACACTCGCCGACAATATTGCCGCACTACTAAAGCAAGGCTTCGACATGAGCGGCCCCGATGACAAGGGCGGACCATCAGGTGGAGCCGCGGGTGCACGTAATATTGGCTATTGGGTTGAACGCTTAATGCGCAAAATTATGCAGATACTTGGCTGGGGAGTGAATATTTCAAAAGAAGAACTCAGCCAAACTTTTATGAGAAAAGCGCTGCATCAGCTAATCGAAAAATCTCATGCTGAAGCAACGCGAGCGGTAAGAGGAATAAGCGCGTAGCAACCTAAAACAGCAGCTATAAAAAAGGCGGCAACCTCAAATAAGATTGCCGCCTTTTTGGTTTCTACGCAAAGCGTAAATAACTTAGTGAGCGCGAGACTCTAGTACTTGAACAGCCGGTAATTTCTTGCCTTCAACATATTCAAGGAAAGCACCGCCACCAGTGGAGATGTAAGAGATATCTCTCGCCAAATCAAACTTATCGATAGCGGCCAATGTATCCCCGCCACCAGCAATGGAAAAGGCTTCGCTTGCTGCAATCGCACGGGCGACAACTTCAGTACCTTGCGCAAAAGCATCAAATTCAAAAACACCACAAGGGCCGTTCCAAATTACGGTTTTTGCATTTTTGATAATTTCAGCAACGCGTGCTGCGGTTTCCGGGCCGTAGTCGATAATTTCTTCGTCAGCACTAATCTCCGAAGGTTTACGCACTTCAGTTTTGGAGCTATGACTCCACTCTTTAAAACCGTCTTTAGTCGTACGAACGTCTGTTGCGTAAATCACTTCTGTTTCTTTACATAAGCGTTGTGCTTCTGGGATTAGGTCTTTTTCATACAGTGAATTACCCACTTCGTTACCCGCTGCAGCAACAAAAGTATTCGAAATACCACCACCGACTACTAAAGTGTCTGCAATTTTAGACAATGCATCCAAAACGGTAAGCTTCGACGAAACTTTAGAGCCACCCACAATCGCAACAACAGGGCGCGCGGGGTTGGCCATAGATTTCTCTAACGCATCTAGCTCAGCAGCCAGTAATGGGCCTGCGCAAGCTACTGGAGCAAAACGCGCAACGCCATGGGTAGAAGCTTGTGCACGGTGAGCGGTACCAAAGGCATCCATCACGTAAATATCGCACAAGTTCGCATAAGCTTTTGATAGGCCTTCGTCGTCAGCTTTTTCGCCTAGATTAAAACGCACATTTTCCAGCAGTATTAACTCGCCATCAGCAACCTCTACACCGCTTTTCCAATCACGCTCTACAGGAACCTCTTTACCTAACAGCTCACCCAAATGTGCAGCAACAGGCTTTAAAGAATATTGCTCTTCGTACTCGCCTTCTGTTGGGCGGCCCAAGTGGCTCATTACGATCACTTTAGCGCCGGCTTCTAAGGCCATTTTAATGGTGGGAAGCGCCGCACGAATACGCACGTCAGATGTGATTTTCCCATCCATACTCGGCACATTTAAATCTTCACGAATAAGTACACGCTTGCCTTTAAGATCGAGGTTTGCCATTAATTTGATGGTCATAGTGATTCTCCAACGAACAGGATGATACGGTGATTAAATAAAAGCTTAATACGCTAAATACAGTGCAAAATACTCAGTAACATTTAAACAACAGAGGTTGTGATTAAACATTCAATACACGAAGTCGTTAAAACTGGACTCAGGAAAACTAAAGGGTAAAAAGGCGCCCGAAGGCGCCCTAAAGAATTAATCTAATAATTCTAATGTGGTACTCACAACATTATCAACAGTGAAACCAAAATGTTCTAACAATACGTTACCAGGAGCAGATTCGCCGAAAGAACTCATACCTACAACGGCACCGTCTAAGCCAACATATTTTGCCCAGTAATCAACATGCGCAGCTTCAATTGCTACACGCGCAGTCACTTCGATAGGCAATACACTTTGCTTATACGCAGCATCTTGCTGATCAAAAATGTTAGTACATGGCATAGAAACAACACGTACTTTCTTGCCTTTAGCCGTTAGTGCTTCAGCAGATTTCATTGCTAAACCCACTTCAGAACCCGTAGAGATCAAGATAGCTTCTGGTGCGCCGTCGCAATCACTTAAGATGTAACCACCTTTAGCAACGTTAGCCAATTGCTCTTCGGTACGTGGCATAGCTGGCAAGCCTTGACGACTAAAGATAAGCGCCGATGGGCCATCTTTGTACTGAATCGCAGACTTCCAAGACACTGCAGTTTCGGCTGCATCACAAGGGCGCCAAGTATGTAGCTTTGGCGTTAAGCGCAAAGTGGCTACTTGCTCGATAGGCTGATGCGTTGGACCATCTTCACCCTGACCAATTGAATCGTGGGTATAAACAAAAATGTTTTGTGCACCCATCAATGCCGACATACGAACCGCATTACGCGCGTATTCCATAAACATTAAGAAGGTTGCGCCGTAGTTAATAAAACCACCGTGCAAAGAAATACCGTTCATCAATGCGCTCATACCAAATTCGCGCACACCGTAGAACAAGTAGTTACCGCTAGCATCTTCTTTAGTAATGCCTTTAGAGCCGCTCCACAAAGTCAGGTTAGAACCCGCCAAGTCGGCAGAACCACCGAGTAATTCAGGCAACATAGCACCAAAGGTACCAATAGAATTTTGCGACGCTTTACGGCTAGCAATATTCTCGCCCTTCTCTTGGCACTCTTTAACCCATGCAGTCGCTTTCTCTTCGAAGTCTGCAGGTAAGTCGCCTTTAACAACACGACGATCGTATTCGGCGGCTAATTCGGGATGCGCAGCTTGGTAAGCAGCGTACTTTTTATCCCATACACTTTCTGCGCTCGCGCCCGCTTCTTTACAATCCCAACCGGCATAAACTTCAGCAGGAATTTCAAACGGCGCATGTGGCCAGTTCAAAAATTCACGCGCCGCTGCAATTTCTTCATCACCTAATGGTGCGCCGTGACAATCGTGACTGCCAGACTTGTTCGGTGAACCAAAACCGATGATGGTTTTAGTACAAATTAATGTGGGCTTGCCCGTTTCGGCTTTAGCCGCTTCGATAGCCGCTTTGATCGCTTCTGGATCATGGCCATCAACCGCTGGAATTACATGCCAGCCGTAAGCTTCAAAACGCGCAGGGGTATTATCGGTGAACCAGCCTTCTACGTGGCCATCAATCGATATGCCGTTGTCATCCCAAAATGCAACCAACTTACCGAGACCTAAAGTACCGGCCAAAGAACACGCTTCGTGCGAGATGCCTTCCATCAAACAACCATCACCCATGAAGGCATAGGTGTTGTGGTCAACAATTTCGTGGCCTTCACGGTTAAACTGTGCCGCCAATGTTTTCTCGGCGATTGCCATACCAACAGCGTTAGCAATACCCTGCCCCAAAGGACCGGTTGTTGTTTCTACGCCTACGGTATAACCGTATTCTGGGTGACCCGGCGTTTTTGAGTGCAATTGACGGAACTGCTTAAGCTCATCAATCGGTAAGTCGTAGCCCGAAAGGTGAAGCAAAGAGTAGATAAGCATAGAGCCGTGGCCGTTTGATAATACAAAGCGGTCGCGATCGGTCCAAGATGGGTTTGATGGGTTGTGCTTTAAGAAGTCACACCACAAAACTTGTGCTATATCTGCCATGCCCATTGGCGCACCAGGGTGGCCGCTTTTGGCTTTTTGTACTGCATCCATGCTCAAAGCACGGATTGCATTGGCGAGGTCTTTTTTAGATGGCATTAGAGCACTCCTAAGAATTTATCAGGTGAGTTAATGGGCAAATCACGGGTTTGCAGTGCCGCCCATTTGTAGTAATTGTCGGTTGACTTGCAAACGGAAGGCATCGATAGCTTTAATGGCTTCTTCGTTTGCATTTACACGACTGTTTAGGTCAGTTTTAAGCGCCTTGAGTTCGGCCGACACGTTGCGGCTTTGGCTTAAGGCTGATTGCTGTGACTCTTGCACTTCGCTCAACACCGCCAGTTCGCCCTGCAAATCGACAATTGCCGCCTGTAGTGCTTTTTGGTCTTTCTGTTGAGCTGCTTTTAGGTTTGCAACAGACGTCCGAACTGTTTCCACCGTTTTTTTGTTGTTTTCGATCGCTTTGCGGTTTCGGTCATGTGCAACCCCCCAAAGCTTGCGAATCTCGGAGCTATTTTCTTTAACGTCAGCATCCAACGTTTTGACTCCCGCACCTAGGCTGGTCAGCGATTGCTCGGACGCATCCCCGGTTACGGCTAGTTTTTGCTCGAGCTCGGCAATGCGCGCATCGGCACTACCCAACTGTTGAATCAAATTTTTACGCTCGGCATCCGATGTGGTGACTTGCCAAAACAGTAGCCCAACAAACCCTAACGAAACAAGCGAAGCCACCAGCGCTAGCGGCGCCAAAGGGGATTTCACCTCAACAACACGCTGACTAACTGGCGCAGGACGTGATGCTTTCTTGGGAGTGACATTAGAGGCAACAGCCCGCGGCTCATCAAGCACGGCTTGATCAGATAAGTTGGAAGCAGATAAGGTTGGTTCGCGGCGTTCGGTCATTAATACTATATGGCAGCTGAAAAGGCGCCAGTATACAAAAAAAAGGAGGCGAAAGCCTCCTTTTAAACCAGCTTAAGCACTAAGCCAAGTTTTGATTTGCAAATTCCCAGTTTACAAGCGCCCAAAAGGCATTCATGTAAGTTGGGCGTGCATTGCGGTAATCGATGTAATAAGCATGTTCCCACAAGTCTACGGTTAATAAAGGTGTAACACCGGCTTCAGTTAGCGGTGTTGCAGCATTACTGGTATTAACAATCTTCAATGAGCCATCTTCGCTTTTCACTAACCACGTCCACGAAGAACCAAAATTATTTATCGCGGAGTTAGTAAAAGCTTCTTTGAAAGCATCGAAAGAGCCAAATTCAGCCACAATAGCATCACCCAATGCACCAGAAGCTGCGCCGCCGCCATTAGGGCTTAAACAGTTCCAATAAAACGTGTGATTCCAAATTTGAGCCGCGTTGTTGAATACACCGCCAGAAGATGTTTTTACGATATCTTCAAGGCTTTTGCCTTCAAATTCAGTACCGGGAATCAAGCCGTTCAATTTGGTTACGTAGGTTTGGTGATGCTTGCCGTAATGGAATTCAAGCGTCTCTTCAGAAATGTGGGGCGCCAGCGCATTTTTCGCGTAAGGCAAAGCGGGTAATTCAATCGCCATAATATTTCTTCCTATTACTGGTTGGATTTGAAGCACACTGACGGTGCTTTGGGGATAGCTTTATACGCATAAAAAGAGCCACTCGAAAATGCTTTACCCTCAACAAACATAGGGCTTTTAGCCTCTTTTCAATACGCCATATAACGGCGAGCAGATTACCAGATACTCCCGCCGCTCGCTAGCGGGCATCAAGTGACATTAATCTCCCAGCGTGCATTGCAGGTGCAACTTTTTTATACCCCCTCCGTATAGGGAGCCACCGAACGGTATTTATCCATCGAAAAGGAAGCACACAATGCACATGATATTTCACTCACAACGATTGCGCGGAGCGCTCGTAATAGCATCACTTAGCTTGCTGCAGGCCTGCGGCAGTAGCGACTCCAACTATAGCGCGACCCCCATCAACACAGACAATACTGCACAATCCGGCTCCGAACTTTATAAAGCGCAGTGCGTAAGCTGCCACGGAGAAACGGGGAACGGCAATACACCAATCACCGACTCTCGGCCAGCCAACGAACTTGCCACTTATATCGCGAATAATATGCCTAAAGGTAATATTGCTGCCTGCGATACCCTATGCGCAGACAAAATCTCCGACTTTATACTTGGCGGCTATGGCGTTGCACCAACAGCGCTCAGCCGGCCGAGCTTCAAACTGGACTGGCATGAGCATGGGAACAGCTACAAAGTGCTTGCCGGCTTCTCGAGCCTGCAGTGGACTAACGACAACCCGCAAGCCTCGACCATCGATTCTTGGCAGTGGTTATATACCCGCGCCAGCGATACCCCCGAGCATAGCTCCTGCGATACAGAAACCTGCTTAAGCCAATGGCAGCCACTCGTTACAGCAGAAAATGAAGCCCTTGACGCTCCTTTCAGTAAATTTGAACGCAGCGATAGTTATTGGCAAGTCAGCCTATACGGCATGCCGCTATACACAAAAACTTCCGCCAGCAACCCGCCACTGCAGAACTCAGACTGGCCTGTCGCCACCTCAGCTCCCACACAACAAACCAATAACTGGCTAATGACATCCGGCCTACTTAATACCCAAGGGCAGAACACAACAACACTAGAGTCACTCAGTAACCGCAGCCTTTACATCAAAACAAGCGAGGGCGAGTGCGCCGGAATGTGCTTAGATAGCTGGCCATCTCTATTGGTGCCCGCAAACCTTACCCTGCAAAAACCTTATGGCCTAAAAAGCACTCAACAGGCAGATTTAGCCCAACTCACCTATCAAGGGCAAGCACTACACCTATTTAGCTCAGATTCTAGCGGCGATTCCATAGGTGCAGACATTATCGGCTGGCAGCGTTCTGCAATCACCCCAATCCGCTGGAGCACAACCACAGCAGGTAACGCCTTAGTGGCAGATGGCCCAAGCCTACTTTGGACAAATACCGACAATGGCTGGGAGAGCCAATGGAAGAATACTAACGGGTACAGCCTTTATACCTTTGCAAACGACGGTGACTTCGCCGCAACCCCAGACACAGCAATGCTAGCCTGCAACGCAAGTTGTGCCGAAGCTTGGCCACCGCTAATGGCGCACGCCAACAGTTATTCCAGCGGGAAATTCGGCTTAGTCGCACGTGGAAACGGCTGGCAATGGAGCTGGAATGGCAAGCCACTCTATTTGCATGCCGCTGACACTGATGCAGGACTCACAATCGGGCATAACGCGCAAGGCCCTTGGACACTTGCAGGGTGGCAGGCAACCACACCACCCAGCGATACTCAGCCAAGCGACAACGGCTACTAAACGTCAAATACTCAATAAGGTGCGCACACTCACCCTGTGGCGCACCGCCTTCTCACGGCTAAACTCAACTCGCTTTCCGACCACTGACAGGTAAAGCTGAAAAGCCTGTGCTAGCTTTAAAGGAATGACTATTTGTGCATTCATCTAAAGTAAGTCGAGTACGAGGAGACGGTATGAAATGGGAAAAAGCATCATGGATGCGGGCATTCATATTATTGGGCGCATCTTGCTTATTAGCAGCCACCATCACACTAAGGCATGCGCACGCAACGCAGAACCAAGCCTCCTTACTCAGCGGTTACACCAGCCACTCCGAGCGCGTCACCGAATACCTTTTCAACGGAAATGAAGGCAAATTTGTATGGGTCTGATGTAATAGCCCACCAAAGACATGCACAAAACCATAAACACTTGCACCATGCCACTGCAATGAATCTCACACATGTAAAGCAAGTACCGCCAGTGCTATATCAAATATGCAACTCAAGTAATCTATGCATTTGCCGACTGTTTCACTCAGGCAAAACAAAACCTCGATATACTATTGAAATAAACGCACCCCTCCCCCACAAAGGGGAAGCACTCACCAACGCCTATGGGCTAAGTAGCTAAAACATGAGTAATGCCCCTAAAGCGAGCTTTCTTGATGATGTTAAATGGACATCCGATGGACTTGTACCCGCCATCGCACAAGACGCCAAAACTGGCCGAATACTAATGATGGCCTGGATGAACCGTGAAGCACTCGCCGAAACTGCACGCACAGGATTTGCCGTATACTGGTCCCGTTCGCGCCAAACCCTATGGCATAAAGGCGAATCCTCAGGGCATCAGCAAAAAGTCTTTGAGATCCGGCTCGACTGCGATGCCGACGTGGTGACCCTACACATTGAACAATCCGGGGGTATTGCTTGTCATACTGGACGCGAATCCTGTTTCTATCGCGTATTAGATGGCGAGCAATGGCTCGAAAAAGACCCTGTATTGAAAGACCCAAAAGAGATTTACTCATGAGCGACGTACTCCGCCAACTTAGCCAAGTGCTAAATGAGCGCAAAAACAGCGCAAACCCAGAGCAATCCTACGTTGCGCTTTTGCACCAAAAGGGCTTAAATAAGATTCTCGAAAAGGTAGGCGAAGAATGCACAGAGACATTACTTGCCGCCAAAGATGCCGCAGTAAGCGGTAACAACCAAGACGTGATCTACGAAACAGCCGACTTGTGGTTCCATTCACTGGTTATGCTCTCCCACCTCGGTGAAGACGCCAATGCTGTAGTTGATGAGCTTGCTCGACGTTTTGACCTTTCTGGGCTGGAAGAAAAAGCACAGCGTGATAAATAATAACGGCTTTTAAATAGCCTAAAATAAAGATAACGCTAGATCAAAGCCTCTACACCCAGTTTTCGAAATGGTAGCGGCTGAATTAGCAACAGAAATAACTTCTAAAAAAAGGTTTTTAATATGTTAGGTGGCATTGGTATTTGGCAGCTTTTAATTGTACTTGTTATTGTATTGTTGTTGTTTGGCACTAAACGCCTTAAAGGCTTGGGTGGCGACCTTGGTGGCGCTATCAAAGGCTTTAAAAAGGCAATAACCGACGAGAAAACGGAAGAGACTGAGGAGCAAAAGCGTGTAGATGACGAAACGACTGCCGCCCCTGACGTCGATGCTGCTAGCACAGAGACACCCGTAGAAAAAACTCAAACAGAAAATAAGCAGTAATCCCTCGTGTTTGATATTGGCTTATTTGAGATATTAGTCGTAGGCGGCGTCGGCCTTGTTGTTATTGGCCCCGACAAGCTCCCTGGCGCCATTCGAACCGGAGCCCTTTGGGTTGGACGCCTTAAGCGCTCAATCGGCGACACCCGACGCGAGATTGAACAACATATAGGCGCCGATGAAATTCGCCGCGAGCTGCGTAACGAAGAAATTATGGCTTCGCTGGAAAAGCTTCGAGAAGCACGAACTCAGCTCGAACAAGATATCAACGCCCACGCATCTGGGGAGTCGATTGAACACAATTCCCATGACGAAGATTATGACCGCAGCCAAGAAAATCATCACCATAATGACGGCCCGCACAACGATAACGGCCATGAGTATCATGATGAGACTGCTGCAATCCACGAGCACCCCTTGCCTAACACTCAGACGCCTAATAACGCCGGCAGCGAAGACACCGTAGCAGTAGAGCCTGAAAGCACCAATCAAACCAAGGAAGCCGGCACACCGCCGAGCAATGTTTAAAAACCTATGACCGACGAGTTTGAAGAAGAGCAAGAAACCCAACCACTAGTGGCGCATTTAACTGAACTGCGAGATCGCCTCGTACGTGCAGTACTTGCCGTAGTCGTCATATTTATCTCACTGATTTACTTTGCGAGGGACATCTACAATTTTGTAGCTCAACCCCTTATTCAAGCGCTGGAAGGCACCAGCACCATGATCGCGACAGATGTGACAGCTACATTTTTAACGCCATTTAAGCTGACATTTTTTGTTTCCGTTTTTATCGCTATGCCATTTTTGCTTTATCAGATATGGGCTTTTATTGCACCGGCACTTTATCGAAATGAAAAACGACTCGCCAAACCTATTTTCGCCTCCAGCGTTATATTGTTTTACCTCGGCATTGCTTTCGCGTATTTCATTGTCCTACCGCCAATATTTATGTTCTTTAATGCGGTCACTCCTGACGACGTCGCATTAATGCCTGACATCACCACGTTTTTAAGCCTTGTCATTAAATTATTTTTTGCCTTTGGTCTCGCGTTTGAGATACCCGTAGCAACGGTAATATTGGTGACGGCGGGTATTATTTCACCTGACGGGCTAGCACAGAAACGCCCTTACGTAATTGTTGCCTGCTTTGTTATCGCCATGCTAATGACGCCGCCCGATGTGGTAAGCCAATCCTTACTTGCCTTCCCTATGTGGGGGCTATTTGAAATCGGTATATTCTTCGGAAGGCTCGCGATTAAAAATAAGCCTATTCAAACAGAAGAAAGCGAAGAAGCTTAGCTCATAAAGAAAGGCTAATATCCGTAAAAAAGGAGAGCGCTAGCTCTCCTTTTTTTGTTTAAACAGTTTCGCAAAACACCCAATCAAAACACCAGTTCTGCCAATGCAGCATAGTCCGCCTTACCGCTTTCCAACTTGACGCCTCGAACCCCAGCCGCTTGCGCCGCAAGAATATCGCTTTGACTATCCCCCAGCATCAAACATTGCTCAGCCTTTAAGCCGAACTCAGAAATAGCTTGCATCAACATGCCTGGCCCGGGTTTTCGGCAGCTGCATTTTTTTAAATAATGACCCTTAGCTTCGACTGGGTGATGCGGACAATAAAAAACCTTGGCGATATTTATGTTCTCGCGCTCAAACTGAGCGATCATCCATTGGGTTAAAATATCGAAATCATCCTCGGTGTAATACCCGCGACCAATACCCGACTGATTCGTCACTACAATTATCTGATATCCCATATCAACCGCCTGACGACAAAAATTAAAAACACCAGGCACAAAATCAAAATCGTCAATCTTATAAACATAGCCTTTATCGATATTAATGACACCATCTCGATCCAGAAAAAGTGCGCGCTCAGTCATCACTCAACCCCTTGCTCTGGCACAGTGAATCGAACATAGCCGTAACGGCATTAACAGAGATATCGGCCATTAAACGCTCCCCCTTTACCCTTACCCCCCAACGGTGTAATTGATCGCTTTTTTGCAGGGCAAGATGTTGATGATAAACCTCAACAACCCACGGCAGTGAATGATAGGGACCGGTTCGCGCAGGGTTGCTGTGGGCATACAAACCAATCACTGGCGTGCCCTGCGTAGTCGCCATATGCGCAGGGCCCGAATCTGGGCTCAGCACTATATCCGCGGCTTTTAGCATTGAAAGTAATTGCGTCAGGCTCGTTTTAGCGATCATGTTTATCGGCGATTTCGTGCAACGGTCAACAATAGCTTGTCCCAATGCTTTCTCGTGCTCTGTCGGGCCACCGCATAACACCACACAAAAACCTTTTGCCGCAGCATAGTCAGCCACTTGAGCATAGCGCTCCGGCAACCAGTTGCGCTCCGCATTACTGGCTGATGGCGAAATTACAAATATTTTTCGCTCATTCAAGTGAGCCTCAAGTAGCAAAGCCTCGAGCCAAACTTGGTCATCAGAAGAAATTGGGATATTCCAAGCGGGAACAAAATCGGGCACGCCAATGGCCGTCGCAAAAGCCGCAAAACCTTCTAACACATGCGGCTGAGGCAAAGCTTGAACACGCTCATTGACGACAAGCCCATGAGCCTCCTTAGAAAGATGCTTAGGGAATCCAATTTTACGTGTTGCTCGAATACAAGCCGCTGCAATGTTAGCCCTTAAGGCCACCTGCATATGCAGCAACGCATCAAACGTTTCCGGCAGTTGAGTGCGTAATTTTTGATAAGCCATAACCCCATCGCGCTTATCAAAAATAACAAAGCGGATATTCGGTAATTGCTTTAATAAAGCGGCCTCTATTCGACCAATGACCCAAGTGATTTTGGCATCTGGGTAATGCGCCTGTATTGCTTGCACAACAGCGACAGCATGGCATACATCACCAATTGCCGATAAACGCAAAATACATATAGATTGAATAGAATTCACTAGCCACCATACTCATCAATGCGCAAAATGCGCGTGGAATAGCCGGCTAGTGTAACGAATCAAGTAATCAAACCCAAATGCGGGGACTCAATACGTTCAAAAAAGATTAGTCGTTCATTACCAGGACTTGTAAGGCAAAAACTTTCCATTTAAAGTCAGAACAACACGATCTCCCTTCGGACACTCTTCTTTAGCGACATCCATCGAGAAGTCAATTGCACTCATAATTCCATCGCCAAACTTTTCCTGAATAACCTCTTTTAATGTTTCGCCGTACACCCCTACAACTTCATATAAGCGATAAATTAGCGGGTCTGTAGGGACGGCTTGATCCCATATTTTTGTTGGGTAAGCCGCAAGGGCTGTAGCCACACCTTCATCCAACTGAAAAAAGTCGGCAATTGCCGCCGCTGTTTCCAGTGGAGCAGAGTTCATACCTAGGCATGCAGATGCCAGCCAAACAGGTGAAACGCCAATGTGGCTACCGGCCTCCTCCCAAGTGACAGACTTTGCAGATTTTGCAGCCATGATGACCTCAGTCATTTCCAGTTTATTCATGTTTATACACTCCAGATAAGTACGGGTAAAAAGCAGCAAAAACACCACGATGGTGCGTTTTTGGGTAGCGCTTGCACCAAGCTCATCCAGCACAACCCAAACTAACGCAACAACACGGCCTCTAAAGCTTAAAAGCTAACATCGTGCCAGTAGTTACCAGTACATCATCGAGGGAATAAAATACCTCACTAAAAACAGCACGATAGTAAGCGACCAAAAACAATACACCTATACTAAGAGGACACCAAACTTAAGCATAATGAGCATACAAGGCAGCTAACCACGGCAAGCGGACACAACGTTAAGAATATATAGATAGGTATTTTGGGTATATGCATATCGCTGTTAAACTAGTAGTAACAAAGCTTTACATAGCACCTTCGTGCCACCAATGGAGCGCGACCATAATATAAGGCAGCCTATAGTGAACAATAAGAACCCTAACAGTGGAATGGCATGAAGAATCTTGAGAACACCGACCCCTTAATATCGCGACTCTATTTAGTAGTACGAATTTGCGTGAAATGCCTCGCGGTACTAATGGTATTTGTCATAATAATGGGAGTCATTGATGTCGGCTGGACTCTTTACCAACGTTTATTAACCCCACCGTTATTCATACTAACCATATCTGACATGCTGGCCACTTTCGGCGCATTTATGGCCGTACTTATTGCAATAGAAATTCTTATCAACATCACTATTTACCTGCGCGATGATGCGATTCACGTAAAAATTGTTCTGGCTACCGCACTGATGGCCATAGCACGAAAAGTCATCATCTTAGATATTGATAAAGTAGAGCCCCAATACATCTATGCCATCGCCGCTGTCACTCTTGCTATGAGCATTGCCTACTGGCTGATACATAAGCTTCCCCGCGAAAGCCACTCTGATTAATCCATGGAAAACTTCATCGCAAACTTCGTTCTTTTTTTTGCGGTTATAGACCCCATAGGAACAGTGCCCGTCTTTATTGCAGTCACCAAACAATTAACACCAAAGCAAAAGGCATTAACTGCATTAAAGGCAGTGGTTATTGCTTTTTTTGTGTTGCTATTTTTTGCCGTAGCAGGCGAACTTATATTCACCGCGATAAACATACCGTTATCCGCCTTTCAAATTGCAGGCGGCATTATTTTATTTTTGTTTGCCTTAACTATGATACTTGGAGACGGGAAACCGGAAAGTGAAATCAAACAACTCGAGTCGCATCATCAAACTGCCGCATTCCCCCTCGCCATCCCCTCCATAGCGAGTCCAGGTGCAATCCTTGCCGCCGTGATCATGACAGACAACAACCGCTTCAGTATTATGGAACAGCTAGGTGTAATATTTTGCATGACAGCCGTTTTAGCTATCACCCTAATGCTACTTCTATGCTCCGGTTTTCTTTACCGTACTATAGGCTCTAATGGCGCCAATATTACCAGTCGAGTTATGGGCATGATCTTAGCTTCACTTGCGGTTACTCAAGCTCTAACCGGCATCAGTATATATTTTAAGCTTCAATAGGATGACCCCGTGCCACACATAGCTAAACTCTCTAGAAACCTTCATATACTCGACTGCACCTCAGGCACGCAAACAATCACTCGAGACTGGTTTTCACCGAACTATTGGCAAGATCAAAAGGCCATCACTGGACAAAGTTCCGGCCGAAGCACGACCTATTTCATCCAAAATGACATTCATCACTACGTGCTCCGACACTATTATAGAGGCGGCATGGTTCGCCACATCATGCGCGACACCTACGCATTTAGCGGCTTAAAAAACACCAGAGTCTATGCCGAACTACAGATTTTACAGAAACTAAACACTTGGGGGCTGCCCGCACCAAAGCCAATTGCAGGACTCATAGAAAGAACCGGACTGTGGTATAGAGCCGATATTCTTATGGCAAAAATACCCGACGCAAAAGACTTATTCCAGCATTTACAACAACATAATTTAAGTCAGCAAGAGTGGCGAAACGTAGGTATAACCATTGGCCACTTCCATCAACACGGTGTTTATCACGCCGACTTAAACTGCCACAATATTATGCGAGATGATCGAGGTAAAATTTGGCTTATCGACTTTGATCGCGCAAAGTTACAGACTGATCTCGAAAACAAAGCCAGCTGGACAGCACAAAATTTAGGACGACTCTATCGCTCGCTCAATAAAGAGCTCGCACGCTGCGCCCAATTTGCATTCGAACAGCAAGACTGGGAGCAACTCCTCGCAGGCTACGACAGCATCAAATAGCGCACAACACAATCCAGCACTTAAACCATCAAATCATCAAACTGCGCTTTAAGCTCAAGAAAGGCTGCTTTTAGCTTAGTCAATTCCCCCTCCAAAGACTCCACTCTAGAGGATAAAGTACTACTGGACTGCCTTCCAGCCTCAGCCCCACCCGGCAACAACTCAATCTCTAGCTCGCCGCTAAATAAGTGCGCCCATCGGTTTTCACGCTTACCTGGCTCACGCGGTAATTTTTGTACAAACGGACCCGAAGATTGATCCGATAGTTTTTCCAGTACAACCTCAACATCACCCACATCTTTAAACCCTGCTAATCGTGCCGAACGAGTCCTTAGCTCCCCCGGTGTTTGTGGGCCACGCAGGAAAAGCAGGCATAGCACAGCTATCTCTTTCTCGTTGTAGCGCACCTCAGCAAATTCACTGGTGCCGAAACGGTGTTGATATTTAGCAACGCGCGCACCGGAACGAACCTCGGCCGCTAAGTTTTGAGCAATAAGATGGTCCAAGGCCTCCTGCACCTCAACCTCCTCAAACTCAACAACAGGATCCCTATTACTTTTTTGATTACAGGCGTTCGTTAAACTATTTAATGACAACGGGTACTGATCTGGCGTTGTAATCGCTTTTTCAATTAAACAGCCAATAACACGGGTTTCAATCAAACTTAGCTCTTGCATGGGAATGCCTCTAATTTTTTTAAGATTAAGCCAGACAAACAGCCCCTTTGGCAAGCGCCATTCAAAGGCGCATAATTACACCCTACAAATAAAACTGACACCATCAACATGCCCGCATCATTGAACACCATCCTTCAATCACCCGCTTTCATTTCAGCCGCAACACTGTGCCTTGGTCTATTTATCGGGGCTTTGGTCCACGCGTTATGGGCAGCCAGACGCAGGCAAAGCGATTTACAGCAGCATCAAATACTAGAAACTAACGCTACGCAGCTCACCTCAGAAAATCATTACCTCAATAAGCAATATGAAGAGCAGCATCTACAAATCAATAACTTAACAAGTCGCTTAGAGCAAAAAAGCCACCAAGTTGTACAACTACACACCCAACAGCAAGAAAGGGAACGCGCCCATCACCAACAAGTGTCGCAGTTTGAAAAGCAACAACAGCTCTTAAGCGTACAATTTGAACACCTAGCACAAAAAATATTTAACGATAACGGTACGCAATTTTCCAAGAATCAAGAGCAATCCGTAAAGCTATTACTGGAGCCTTTCAAGCAACAGCTAGGTCGCTTTAGCCAACAAGTTGAGCAATTCCAACATAGTCAAGTTTCTTCACACGCAAGCTTGAGTACTGAATTGCAGCACCTCAAGGTCTTGAACCAAGAAATCACCCAGGAAGCCCACACTTTAAGCCAAGCACTCAAAGGCGACAAAAAACTCACAGGAACATGGGGTGAAATGCAATTAGAACGCTGCCTTCAAGCCGCAGGACTCATGCGCGATTTACACTATCAACGAGAAGCCAACTTTGTTACCGCGCAAGGACAAAACCGACGCCCCGACTTCATTATCAACTTACCCGACAATAAACACATTATTATTGACAGCAAAATGAGCCTTGTAGCCTACGATGCCGCAATTGCCGCAGAGACAGAACAAGAGCAAATCTTAGCGCTGAATCGCCACATTAAAGCGCTGCGCAAGCACATGGACGATTTGGCGCAGAAGGATTACAGCGCACTAAACGGCGCTAACAGCCCGCATTTTGTACTTATGTATCTCGCCATCGAACCCGCCTTTATTGAGGCGCTTAAACATGACAACACACTTTACGAATACGGCAGTCAAAAGAATATTATTCTAGTAAGTAATACAACCCTCATGCCGGTATTAAAAACCATTTCTAATTTATGGTTATTGGAGCGTAGCCATTCGCAAGCATTTGCGTTGGCAGAACGCGCTGGCGACATTCACCAACAAGTCTGCATGATTGCAGAGCGCCTAACCAAACTTGGGCGCAGCCTACAAACAGTCACCAATCATTACAACGATTCCGTAACCGCAATCGTAGGACGACAAGGCTTATATGGGAAAGTAGAGCGCTTTGGCGACCTGGCAAAAAATGCCAGCCCATTACCTGACATCGAAGAAATACATAACGACATAGAAACACATAAACTGCACTCACGAACAGAAGCCCACGATTAAGCCTAAACCATGACAACCAATATCCCTTGCTACTGCTGTTCGCAGCTAAATTATTCCGATTGCTGTGAGCCGCTACTTTCCGGCCATAAACAAGCATTAACCCCAGAAGCGCTTATGCGCTCGCGCTACAGCGCTTTCCGCACCCAAGACATCGACTACATTATTACCACAACTCACCCAAGTTTACAGCAGGTGGACGACGCAGCCACGCTAAAGAAAACGATAGCAACCACACACTGGCACGGCCTTAAAGTTATTCGAAGTGAAGCTAAAGATGATGCGGAAGGGATCGTTGAATTTTGCGCATTTTACAGCGAAAAAAAATCTGATGGAGGCAGTATTAGCCAAGAAATTATGCAGTTACATGAAGTCTCAAACTTCACTAAAATCGAAAATTTCTGGAAATATCATCAAGGGGAACATTTACCCGACATAAAACTAGGAAGAAATGACTTATGTTATTGTGGGAGCGGAAAAAAAATCAAGAAATGCCCTCACTGAACAACCAGTGATATCCATTAGCGCGCAGCAAGCAGACCATCCAATACAGTCAAAAAAACTTCTCTCCCAACAGGAACATCCTGCGAAGGAATAACTACAGCACTATTGAGTTGTTCCACAATAGCCTCAACGTCTAGGGCCGACTCCGTCGTTAAACCCGCCTTTACAATAGCTTTTATTCGAGGCGGCTGATCTTTGGCGACAGCCACAGCGATCGACGGTATTTTTAACGCGACAGCTTGAGACAGCATATCCCCGCCACCCAGCACCGCAACCCGAGAACCTTTCATCAAGGCCATCAAATCCGCATTCGGTAATTGCCTATGAAAAACAACACCCGCTTTCAATAATACCTCACCCTGATAATTGGGCCCCAGCAACACATGGCACTGCTCACCGGTCTGCTCAAACCAGCGAGTCGCTGCCAAAATGAAAACATCCGTTGCTTTAACCCCGTTTACAGCATGCCCGCCACCGCCCGCCGAAAAGACGACATAACGCTCAGCCACCGAAAAAGGTAATGATGTGCTTGGCACACTAAAAACTGGCCCCATAAAATACGGAGCTGGCTTTCGCGCTAAAGCTAATTTAATCCGTTCGAACCATGTTACATCGCCATCTACAAATTTAAATTGCGTAATACAGTGAGCATCAACGTTACCGATACGATTAAGCGCAAATGCACGCCTTCGCTTTTTTTTGTGCTGACTAATAAAAATAACTTTGCAATCAAGTTCTTTTGCTTTTTTATACTGCGATGCACGCCCAGAACAGTCAAATATCGCAATGGTTGGCCTCACACATTGCAAAATAGCATTAACTTGCACCGTGCATTTCGTTGGGGATTCATCAGTAAGATGTACAGGGTATGGGCAAGCATCAACATAAGGTGCGCCTTTACTGAGTATAAAAGACACTTCCACCTCAGAATATACAGCGCTAACCGCATCCGCCAAAATTAGCGAGCGCATATACTCGCCAATACCTTCAGGGCCAGAAACAGGAATAAACAGAACTTTAATGCTAGCCATTACAGAATAACGTTACGGTGTTGTTAGCGGGGTAGGTTTTCTAGAAGCTTGACACTGCTTAATTGGCGATCGCGCCACAAAATCATCGCCCAAAAGTGCTAAATAACGACTAGCCGCCTTGCTACTGCCCACTTGATCCAATATTTCAGGGCGAGAATAGGAGGGACTTTCGTCAATATACTCATTGATTTTTTGGGCCAGCGCATTCGGATTACCCGGCTCAACAAGCCAGCGTTCCAAAGGACCTGTTAATATTTCTCTTGGACCATAATCACAATCAGCGCTAATCGTATTCACGCCTAAAGATAACGACTCAATTAGCACCGTAGGAAAGCCTTCAAAATCAGAGCTTAACACCAGCCCTTTCGCCCCTTTAATCCACGGATAAGGATTGCGCTTAAAACCGGGTAAAATCACACGATCCTGAACGCCATATTTTTCAGCCAGTTTTCGCGCCTTTCGAACATTTTTACACAAACAAACAAGTTTAATCGGTGATTTCACTTTAGACAAAGCTTCAAACAAAACATCATGTCGCTTTTGTCTCGCCACGCGCCCAACATGGATCAAGTAAGGCTCAGTAGGAATAGCTTCATCCAAAGCATCGGACAAGGTCGTGACTTCATTTAAGTCCAACGGATTGTATATTGTCGTTAAGGACTTAGGTTTAATTAAGGGTGAACGAGCAATACCTTCAGCAACGCCTTGCGACACCGCAACAACATCCTTCCCCGATAACCCCTTGAGTGACTGCCTAACCATCCACCACTTGAAAGGCTGTAACCAACGGACATTTAACGTATGCGCTACGGAGTTATGTACAACATAGAGAGTGTTACGGAGATTGAGCTTTGCAACAGCGAGGTTTGTTTTTTCCAAGTTGGATATATGTAAATCAAACCGCCCATACTCTGCCTCAATAGAATTCAATTTCGAAGCTAACACTTTACTAGGGAAGTAACGATCAACAATATTATCAATTTTTAAAGAAAAGACAGGTACTTTTGGAGGTAAGTCGTGCTCACATGCATCATCTAAAACCAGCACTATGCAAGCATGGCCTTGACTGGTTAGCGTTTGAGCAAGCGTCAACATCACCCTCTCAGCGCCCCCGCCAGCTAGACTATCAATAAGAATTGCTATAAGCACAAGCCACCCTCATATCTATGAATGCGAGAAAGAAATAGGCTTCCCTGCATTAGAAATCCTTCGCCAAGAAGTCTTCGGGTACGGTATCTTGCAATAAAGCGTCATGGAGGTTTTCTTTAATTACACTTGTTTTAACAAACGGAAAACCTTCTAGCACCAATTCCTGCCAAGCAAAATAAACTCGGTTCGATAACAAGGGGTCAGGAACTAATGAAGGAAATAAGACTTTAAGGGTGAAACCTAGTTGCTTAATTCTATTAGCGAACTTAAGCTCATAAAAATCAATAACGAGCTGCTTATCGGTAAAATTCAAGGTATGCAGCATCATTTTACAGAATACCTCTGACTGCACCACCCCTCGATCCAGCGCAAAGAAAAAACTCTGCATATGCCAATATGGACAATAATTATCCGTAAGGCCATACACATCAAATGCCCCCAATCTAATTTCTTCAAAAATTGTAGCTAAGTGAGTTTTATTTAACGGCCCTACTAAACTATCATTTACAAAATAAAGTCTACTCCAGAGTGATTTGTCCGGAATTTCACAAAACACATGTGCCCATGCAGCAAAATCAAAGCCTATATTCTCTCTAAAATAGATACCCGCTAATTTAGCCTCAACATCCGCATTAATATAAAACGAAGACGAGTCCTGATCAGTATTCACAATCAAAACAATGCTCACCCCCAACTCAGCTAAGGCTTGGACATATTCAACTACATGTTTTTTAAGCTGTGGATCGGGAGCATGTGTTACAAAAAAAGCGACTTCACCGGTCAGCTCAACACTTTTTTTATACTCACACAATTTAGCCGTATTCGCACCGCTAGCACGCCACTCAAGCTCAGACTCCAATCTTTCATGTAGCCTCACATGCTTCTTGAACACTCGACGTCGAACATATGGAAGCTTACTCTTAAACGACCTCCGAACATTTCTAAACATCAAACTCACTACACCCTCCGGCAATCACAGGAACCTAGACATTCATCATAAACAAAAATACAGCTAACCAACCTTAACCGCTCTAATGATGTTTTTTAACCAACATCCATTATTGTAAAATGATATTACGCACACATTGACACCTAAAAGAAATTTAAAGCCAGCATTGTAAACCCCACAATAACAAGAGGGGGTACGACTAGCTTATATACCAATTTAATCTTTGCCCTCAAAACCTCGTATCCCACACTCCACAAAAGGCGAGACTTTTTTCGGATACCTAAAGATTCACCATATTCTTCAAAGAACTTCGAAAACTCTGCCAATGAAGCATTACTTAACTGCCTCTTTGTAGACCAGTCCAATAGTTGCTGTAATATATGCAACTCATCAGTCGCCTGCTCAACATTCATATAGGCACGGCAACGTCGAATAAATACGTCATTAACTTTAATCGGCCGATTAAGTTTTGCGACACAAAATGTCCCAGTATACATTTTGAGCTTTTTTTTCATGTAAGGGAAAAAACTCATTAGAGATATACTGTACGATATTCCCTCAGCATTCATGTCATGCTGCCGGTAACCTAGCAATCGCTCATCAACATATGATACCCCCCCAAGTCGCGCAGCACGATACGCAAGCCACCAATCATGAGGCACTTCATCAGGAAAAGGAGCAGATCCACGATACAACCCCGATCGAAACACCGCACAACATCCATTGACCGTACTATAAAAGTAAAATTTCCGAAAACCTTTACCAATAATGGGAGAAATCGGCATTCGCTCCATCAAACTACTAGGTAGCAAGCTATCGTTTTCCGCAATCAAATCAGCATTGCTATACGCAAGCATGATTTCATCCGAATTAAACTCCTTCATGGTTCTCGATATTTTATTTGGATACCAAATATCATCCTGATCACAAAGCGCTATGAATTCACCTTTACATTTAGCAATGACTTTTTCGAAGTTTTTGACATATCCTAAATTACTATCATTTTGATACCATCGAAATTGATCATTGCCTTCATACTCTGAAAGAACCAACCTAGTGTCATCTGACGAGCAATCATCCGCAACTACGATTTCTATATTCGGGTAGTCCTGCGTTAACAAACTATCCAACTGCTGCCTTAAATATCGACTGCCGTTGTAAGTGGTAACTGCAATAGAAACCAAAGGAAAAGTATCGTTCATGACCCACCTACAACCTTAACGTCCAAACACAGCACCAATTAAAACATTACCCTGCTCTACTGGGTTTTCTCGTATTTTTTTCTCTTCGGCTGCTATTTGTGAAAATAGTGAATTTAAGCCCATATCAATCACTCGCGCCTCCAGATCTAAATCTGGTTTGTTTCGAATCGGCGCTAACTTATAAGCGTTTAACAATTGCTTATAATCACCATAAAAACCCAATTGATCCAGTTGCTCTTTGGCAATTTTTTGATAGTGCTCTCGAATTTCCAATTCAGTTTTCGACCTGAAAAATAAAGTGGCTGCATTTTCACCTCCGCGTACAATACCGATAGCGTCCGTCACATCCATACTTTTAATGGCATCGATTAAAAAGGGTTTGGCTTGCGCAGCCGCTTTTTCAGCTCCGCGATTCATCAGCACTTCAACATTATCAAGATACCCGCCTAAACCAAAGCTACGCAGTGCACTCGCAATATTTTGAACATCTTCCGGCAGTGCAATTTTGAATTTTGCGCTATTTGAATAACCACCGCTTTCACTTAGCGCGTCTGTAGCCCTTACGGCGCTGAGCTCTAGTGCCTCTTTAACTGCAGAAGACAGTTGCGCAGGGTTATACCCCATCGCTTGCGAGAGCTGAACACCGGTGTCTGCAACCTGCCCCAAATTAGCACAGCCCCCCATCACCCCTGCTACAACAATAAGCGCACACTTCATAAGTTTCGATCGAAAAATTTTCATAGCTGAAATATCTCCGCAGGCTTACTACAATCTTTAAATTTTAATTAACTGGCTTTACCGATAACGGTCGCGCAGCCTCTCTCGCATCTAAATAAGCTTGCTCGCTCAGCATGTGGTAACCCCGCACTTTATAGAGATAGTCACTATAATGCTCATAGACCCGTTTAAATAAAGGGTCATCAACAGAGTATTCAGCGTAAAGCTCTTCGCTCATACCAGCAAAACTCTTCAATACATCCACAGGAAAAGGTCTCACATCAACCTTATGGTGCTCAACGAGCTCGACCAAAGCATCATTATTTCGCGCCGTATATTCATCTAGCATATCTTGGTTTACTGTTCGCGCCGCAGCCTCAATCATTGCTTGTAAATCATCAGGCAGGCCTACGTAAGCCTCTTTATTTACAATAAGCTCTAAGGTGGGGCCAGGCTCATGCCAACCGGGATAATAGTAATACTTGGCAATCTGATGAAAACCAAAAGCTAAATCGTTATATGGCCCAACCCACTCAGTGGCATCAATAACGCCAGACTGTAACGCGGTGTAAAGCTCGCCACCGGGAATATTCACCGCGGTACCGCCCGCGCGCGAAAACACATCGCCGCCAATACCCGGTATACGCATTTTTAAGCCTTGAATATCATCAAGACTATTAATTTCTTTATTAAACCAGCCGCCCATTTGCACGCCCGTATTACCTGCAGCAAAGGGAACCAAGTTATGCTCGGCATATATTTCGCGCCATAAAGCCAAGCCACCGCCATAATGCAACCAGCCGTTTAGCTCTTGCGCCGTCATACCAAAAGGAACAGACGTAAAAAATACCGCTGCAGGGATTTTACCGCGCCAGTAATAAGCCGCACTGTGTCCCATTTGCGCACTACCAGAGGAAACAGCACCAAACACGCCCATTGCCGGCACCAACTGATTAGCCCCATAGACTTTGACCTTGAGCCTGCCATTACTCATTTTATCCAGTAGTTTGGCAAAATTTTCAGGTGCGGCCCCTAAGCCTGGGAAATTTTTCGGCCATGTGGTAACCAGCGACCACTCGTAAATTGCTCCGAGAGGTTTTGCCGAGGCAACATCAATAACATTGTTCGTTAAAGCAGACTTATCCTTAAAGATCAGGCTGCCCATCAAGCCAATGATCACCAGCATCAAAATAGCAATAATCGTAGGGTAAAGTAGCGCCTTGTTTTTGCGTACCATAAATTATTCTTATTCTTTTAGATTAATACATTACCCACGAGCACTAATACACCCCGCAGGCATCGCACTTCAACTTACCCAGCCAAACTAACGCACAACGGCTTCAAGTTTTGCATACTGCATCATTAGCCATTTACTACCAGCCTCGGTAAAGGCAACATTAACGCGCGCGCCAGGCCCACGACCCTCAAACTGCAATATCACCCCTTCGCCAAACTTAGCATGCGTTACACGCTGACCTAACTTAAATTCACCGTCGCCTTCATCACTATAAGCCGCTTTTAAAGCGTTATCCTTACGTTGATTAACGACATTAACAGGCCGTGTGACAACAGATTTTAAGCGAACCTCTTGAATACATTTTTCGGGTATTTCACGAATAAAACGCGACAATGGGTTATACGTATCTGCACCGTATAAACGGCGGCTCTCTGCGTGGGTTAATACAAGTTTTTTCATCGCTCGAGTAATACCGACATAACACAGGCGGCGCTCTTCTTCTAAACCCTCAGCACTATCAGACGACATTTTATGCGGGAATAAATTTTCCTCTACTCCAGCAATAAACACCAAGGGGAACTCTAAGCCCTTTGCACTATGCAAGGTCATCATCTGCACCGCATCTTGGTATTCATCGGCCTGCTGTTCACCGGTACCTAAAGCGGCATTATCGACAAATTCAGCGATTGGCGCACGATCGGTATCTTCAGCATTAAAAGCCCGGCAAGCGTTCACGAGCTCTTGTAAGTTCTCAATTCTCGCCTGTCCGCGCTCACCCTTTTCCTTTTGATGAAAATCGTACAAGCCACTACCTTGGATAACATACTCAACTTGCTCAGCGAGCCCCAAACTATCGATACCACCTTGTAGCTGATCTAACAATGCCAAGAAAGCCTTAACACAGTTCGCTGCACGCGCAGGCAGCACACAGTTAGTCAGCAAAGCCACTGCGGCATCAAATAAACTGCACCCTTGCTCTCTTGCGGTGAAACGTAAAGCTTCTAGCGACTTTTCACCAATGCCTCGGGTCGGAGTATTGATCACGCGCTCAAATGCAGGATCATCATGACGGTTTAAAATAAGCCGCACATAAGCTAAGGCATTTTTAATTTCCATGCGCTCATAAAAACGCTGACCACCATGAATACGGTAAGCGAGGCCTTCTCGTAAAAAAGTCTCTTCTAATACTCGTGATTGTGCATTCGAGCGGTATAACACTGCGGCCGAAGCCAACGTGTTACCGTCTGTTTGCCACTGAGTTATGCACTCGGCAATATATCGAGCCTCATCCTGTTCGTTAAAGGCACTGTATAAATCGATAGGATCGCCATCGCCTTCCTGCGTCCATAACTCTTTACCTAAGCGGCTACTATTATTCTGAATAACCGCATTTGCGGCACCTAATATGGTATTGGTTGAACGATAGTTTTGCTCAAGCTTTGTTACTTCAGTATTCGGAAAATCTTTTTCAAACTGCTGAATGTTTTCAATTTTGGCGCCACGCCAACCGTAAATAGATTGATCATCATCACCGACGCCTGTCACCCAGCACGCATTGCCAGCCAAAACGCGCAACCAAGCATACTGCACACTGTTGGTATCCTGAAACTCGTCGACCAACAGATGCACGAAGCGATCTTGGTAGTGCTTTAATAGTTCCGGCGACGACAACCACAACTCATGTGAGCGCAGTAATAGCTCAGCAAAATCGACCAGGCCACTATTCTGACAAGCCTCTTCATAAGCGCTATAGATCATCTTCATTGTTGATGTATAAGGGTCGTGGCTATCTTGAATATGCTGGGCGCGAAGGCCTTCGTCTTTACTGCCGTTGATAAAGTATTGCGCTTGGCGGTGAGGCCACTGCTTTTCATCGATCTGTAGGGCTTGATAAACGCGCTTAACAACGCGCAGCTGATCATCGCTATCGAGTATTTGAAAATTCTCCGGCAGCTTAGCTTCGCGCCAATGCATTTTCAAAAGCCTATGCGCGATACCGTGAAAGGTGCCAACCCATAACCCACTGAAACGATTCGGCCCACCTGCATCCCCCAGCAGCTGTTGTAAACGCTCTCGCATTTCACTCGCAGCCTTATTGGTAAAGGTAACCGCCATAATTTGGTGAGGTGCCACGCCTTGCGCCTGAATCAGGTGAGCAATGCGATGCACTAGAACACGCGTTTTCCCGCTGCCAGCCCCCGCTAAAATCAATTGGTGGCAAGGGCTCGCACAGACGGCTTCGCGCTGAGGAGTGTTTAATGAGTCAGTAAGGTGTGTAATATTCATGGCGGCATTCTATAGGCTTTTTGCTGCGCCTACCAAAGCATCGCGACTATTTCATCAATTTAGGGGCGGGGCAATAATAGTTTATCCAATTAGACGAGGGTGCCTGCTTTCTCAGCAAGGCGCTCAAAGGGGCGCATGCCGGGGCATGTAACGCTTTGAGCAACGCTGTTGAGAGGGAAGGAGGCAAGTATTATTAAATAAAGTATTTTTTCCTCGGCCCTTAGACTAATAGCGCCCAGAATACAGCGGTATGAAAGTGCCCTAAAACAAAAAGGAATAACCAAAATGGCGGCAACTAGGCCGCCCTAAGCCATACAAAAACTAGCGAATCACCTCTGCAGCCTGCATTTCAATATAGGGCTTCGCAACTTTAGCCTTATGCTGAAAGGGAAGTTCTTTGGATCGGCCATCAAAAGCGATAGCTAAAGCCCGTGTCGTCTTCTGACCACTAACACCCGTATGCTCAACCCAAACATGCACATAAGACAGAGCGGCTGCCTGCGCAGCAACCTGAAGTGGCATAACAATGCGACGCTCTCCTTGCGCAGAGTAATTGAGCTGGCCAGAGACTGTAATCCCACCTCCTGACGCCACTTTAACAACTGTTGTCCCTAGTGGATGAGTACTGAGCTCAACCTCCAATGGAAGCACATCACCTTTGGCCAAGCTAAACTCAGCCGGGCTCATTAAGCGCACAGGTGCACCGGGTTTGGCGTAAGGCGTATTCGCCTGAGCCACACTGGCCGCCATGTGCGCTCGCCCCGTTTCAACAGCAAAGCTTTGTGCACTTACAATGCCAGCCATTAGTACGCATGCCGCCTTTAACGAACCCGAAAAACTCATTATTCCCTTCACCTTTGTCATAATCAACGCCTTAGTTAAGAGTCACGTTAAAGCAGACTAATCCGCCGGTACTATCATCCTCATCGGTATTAAAAGCATCATAAACATTCAATGCATATACCCCTTGCTCTAGCCGCTTATTCCAGCTTTCTGAATCAGCTGCCGGGCCCTCGCTAGCACCAGCCCAAGTTCCTTCGCGGTGCATTTGAAAATCGGGATCACTGGGCTGAATACCATTTTTACGCTGAGCAGCAATGGTGTAATTTCCCCCGGATGGCACTTCAAGCAATATGTAACGTCGCACTTCAAGGCCATTATATTCTTGAAGGTTATTGTTGCTGCAAGCCTCTACCGTACCGCCAGGGGCCAGGCGTTGATATATCGGCAAGCTGAAAGACACACTGCCCGTAGCCGTTTCACCCTCGCCATACATGCCAGTACCGACAATACGCTGATCAATTAACAACTCATTAATTTGAGCGCTACTCTCAGGCACAACCTTTTTTAAGACATCCGCGAAGGGGTAGATGGACGTATAGCCATCAAACGTCATGTAATCATTGTGTCGCAAGGCCGCCAAAATGGGCTCGAACCCTAAATTGATATTATCGCCACCCTCATTACCCCCATCAAATAAGTCATACAACACGGTATGAATAGCGCCCTCACTGTAGTAGCCGCCACCGAATCGATTGGTTTCAATATCAAAACCAAAACCCGATTGCTGTTGCCCGCCGGATGTATCTAAATAAGTTGGCTCACCACTACTCATCGCCGCAAACGCATTGCCAAAACCCTCACCAAAAGCCACGCGCATATCCACAGGCGCACCTAAATAATGAACGCCACCGATGCTTTCGCTACGTGATAACTTATCTTCCAGATAATGACCGAACTCATGCTGCACAACCGTGTTATCGAACTCATCTGTGTCGTTATCGGCATGGCCAAGAATATAAATGGCGGTAGCACCCGTGCTATATAGCGAGCTTCCTATATTCCCCTCACTAAAACCTCCCCCTACAGCCACATTATTCACACTCCAAAACACATCCAATGGCGGTAAATCTATCGAGGCGTCCGCAGCAAGCACCATAGCTAGACTATCGAATAAAGAATCGAGAATAGCGAAAGGAGCCGACTGCCGCTCAGTAGAATAGGATTGATTCACGAGGTTCCAGCCTAAGCTGGCATGTAAGTCCCGAGTTTGCTGCGCTGCACTACCCGATCCGGCCAAGCTGCCATCTAATACGTAAAGCGCATTATTTTGCGTATTATCCTTTACCGCTATCGAATAATTAGAGGCATCAAGCTGCGCTTTAACACGCACCTTAACCGCCCGATTTTGCGCTACGGTAAAAGCGTACTCGCCGTTTTGATCTGTCGTGATTGAAGCAATCACGACACTCAAGCTATCAAGTAACTCAACCGTAACGCCGCGCGCAGGCTTAATTTGCGCATTGGCATAATCTAAAAATATTTGCCCATTACCGTTAACTGTAGGTTTGACTCGGTCAAAAGTAACCATACCCCGCAGGCTCACCTCAGTTACCGCAACACTACTCACACTGCCACCAGAGCTGGTATTGGTATTTGAGCTACTATTGGCACCAGAGCTACTAGCGACCACCAAAGTAGAAGTGCTGGCAATAGTTGAGGGTTGATCCGGTGTACCGCCACCGCCACCGCAGGCCGTTAACCCCAAAAGAATCATCGACGGCAAGAGTACGCCCAGTGGTTTAGATTCATACCGCAAGCAATATTTTTTAATCATGAGATAACCACATAGTCAATGAACTCCAGCCGGCTTTAACCAGCGACACTTTAAGCTTCCATATCGGTATACGTACAAACCGGAACAACAGCCGACTTAAAAAATTAACCAGCACGTGCCCCAAACTCTAAACGAGTTAATCACGCCCCAGCCATCAAACCAAACCCAAAACCGGTTAGTGCCAAATAAGCCACACTTTCAAAGCTGACTTTGGCTTTACACTCTTGATATTAGCTCAAAATTCGACCAGATTTTTTTGCGAAAGAAAGCCGTGTATTGAATTTATGAATCGACCACAAGGCAAACAATGGATGCACAACCATGAAATCACTTAAGAACCTCTCCCATTTAGTGCACTAAATACTAGGTATATAGACCTCAAACCCTTATTAAACTTTTTTACTTCACACTAAAAAAAACAGTATTTTCATTAATTAAATGAAAAAAATATAAAAATCTATTTTTATTAATTTTTAGTTATATAAACAAAGTTCTAAACGGATTTTTAATGTGATAAACGGCTAGCATTCAACGCCCACTCTATCATTTACATGTAATCGTTTGATGGTAAAATGACTCGTGAAAAAATCAAGCGACTATGCTTATACCGCGCATGACGACGCACTCCATAGTAGCGATTCACAGACAACAAACCTTTCCAGTCAAAATTGGACTGATACTTGCTAAGTTTTCAATCGAAAAATGATTTCCGTCCGCCCGGAAGCGTTATTCCGTACTTTCAGTATCACGCTGCGCATAAACGTCCTGAAGATAACCAGCTTTTTAGTTGGCTATCTATTGTGATACTCAACAAGTGCTAGTGGCTTAACCTGTGGCGGTTGCCACAACCCCGAGCAACTCGGCTTATCACAGCCCGGCAGTATTGGCCGCCTAAGATTACCCGACGGTTCAATCATAGACAGCTGGCCGCGCTCGCACGACTTTGTACACATTAATGAACTGGGTGAGCTTTCACCAGGCATGCTTGAAGTGTATTTGCCGATTAGGCAGGCAGGCTTTGAAGCGTTAATGAATGAATATTAATCATCACTCATTTTGCTAGAAAATAAAAAGGGCCTGCAATTGCAGGCCCTTTTTTTGTGAGTAAAACCGCCAAACGACTAAGGGGCGAGGCAATAATAGTTTGTCCAATTAGACGAAGGCGCCTGTTTTCTCAGCAAGGCGCTCGAAGGGGCGCATGCCGGGGCCTATAGGACATAGGTCATTAGGGCAGCCCTTTCAAGGTGAAATAAAAACCATCGTGGATT
>NZ_CEXWTU010000006.1:0-61616 GCF_982758155.1 Marinagarivorans sp.
TAAGGAGGTCGAGATCAAGCATTAGTGGATGAAATATTGTTTCCTCGTCCCTAACTTATCCCGTTTTGAGGAATTGACATGGTCTTGCTGCGTGCCTACGCCCCCATTTTTTGTGCGTTACTTAGCCCAAGTGGCCTTCTGTTAGCTGACGAAACTAAACTGAATTCGTTTAAAAAAAATCCATTAGAAGAAGTGTATGTCTGGGGTGAAAGCCGTGAAACAAGCGATGCGGGTTATGTGAGCCCAACCAGTGTGCTGACACAAGAAGATATTCTGGCTATTAATGCAGTAACCACAGAAGATTTGGTGAAATTTGAACCTAGTTTAGTCATTCGCCGCCGTTTTATCGGAGATTCTAATGGCACGCTGGGGGTTCGCGGCTCCAATATGTTTCAAACGTCTCGCTCAATGGTTTTTGCTGACGGCGTACCTTTACATTATTTTTTACAGTCACGTTGGAGTGGGGCGCCGCGCTGGACAATGGTATCGGCTAGTGAAATTGCACAGGTAGAGGTTATCTACGGCCCCTTTTCAGCGGAATATAGCGGCAATGCAATGGGTGGCGTGGTATTGATAGAAACGGCTATACCACAGAAACGTGAAATTCACATCGATGGGTCCTATTTTTCACAAGCCTTCGAGGCTTACGGTTTTGATGATAACGTTGATGGCTTCAAAGGTTTTGCATCCTATGGTGATAAAATTGGCGATGCGAGCATTTATCTTTCGTACAATTATTTAGACAACACGGCACAGCCACAAAGCTTCAGAGACTCAAGCCCCTCGCTTCCTGAAAACGAAATAGTGACCGGCAGTATCGTGGGCAAGGATTCAACCGGCAATACGCAGCTTTGGTATGGTGATACTGGTGTTGTCGAGACCACAACAGAAAACTTTAAATTGAAATTAGGGTACGATTTTGGTGATTGGCAATCGCTCTTCAATCTTGCCTATGAGGACAGGCATTCTGCCAATATCGGTAACTCTTACATTAAAGATAGCAGCGGTAATACCCTGTGGGCTGGCGACGGCTTAACCGAACATGGGCAGTCTTTTTCAATACAATCAAGTCGGCTCAATGCGAGTGAACTCAACCGGCAGAGTCTGTCTTTAGGCGCACGATTAAAAGGGACAATTAATAAAAAAATTCGGCTAGAGGCCAACGTAAATCGTTTTGAGATATTAAAAGATGAAGCGCTTTCTTCATTGCTTAACCCAAACGCAGCAAACTATACCCCAGAAGGCCAAATAAACGACTACGACAACAGTGGCTGGAGTACCGCCGAAGTAAAGCTAATAACACAAGATATTTCCGCCGCTAAGGTAGAGCTAATAACCGGTATTCGCTATGAGGCTTACACATTAAATCTTGATGTTTATCAATCGCCAGATTATGCGGCGGCAATTAAAGGGGCGCACAAGAGCCGGTTTGGGGGCGAGACCCAAATGTCCGCTGTTTTTGCGCAAGCAAATTGGACAATTTCCACGCAGTGGGATACGGCTTTTGGGTTGCGCTACGAATCATTTAAAAGCCGTAATGGTTACTACAGCGATGATGATGCCACTACGGCAGCACTCGATCTGGTTCGAATACCCAGTGAAACTAAAACTGCCGTATCGCCAAAATTCTCTTTGGGTTACCGCCCAGAGGAGGCTTGGTTGGTGCGTTATTCATTAGCCAAAGCCTATCGTTTTCCAATAGTTGAAGAACTTTTTAGTCAGTACGAGGACTACAACAGCCAGAATTTATCGAACCCTAAGCTACAGCCCGAAGCCGGTCTTCACCATAACCTAATGTTTGATAAAACAATTACAGGCGGCTACTTACGCGTGAATGTTTTTCACGAGCGCGTAAAACAAGCCATCGAATCTCAAGTTAGCCTTTCTAGTCTTGTACGCACCTTTGTACCCATAGATGAAGTAGAGGTTAAAGGCCTTGAATTTATTGTCAATAAAAGTGGGTTGCTCGTCAGTGGGCTGGATGTGCGCTTTAACCTCGCATGGACGAACGCCACTATTATCGACAACAGTTCGGCCGATGAATCTATTGAGGGCAATACCTACCCAAGAATGCCGAAATGGCGGAGTAATTTACTTGCCACCTATCACCTAAACCCAGACTGGAATCTGAGTGCTAGCATTCAATATGCCAGCGATAGCTACGGCAGCCTTGATAATGCGGACATGCAGGATAATGTGTTTGGCGCACAAGATGATTACACGCGAATTGGATTAAAATCGGCGTATCAGATTAATGACCAATGGCGTGTCAGTGTAGGCCTCGATAACCTGACTAACGACATTGCCTACGTTGCGCACCCTTGGCCAGGACGAACGGCCTATTTTAATTTTTCTTTAAACTTGTAAGCGGTGCGCTAGGCGATGATCACTTATCACAATACCCTCTACAGAACCCTATGGCGCTGGCACTTTTATGCTGGCCTATTCTGTATTCCCTTTGTCGTTTCGCTGTCGTTAACGGGGGCCATTTATTTATTTAAACCTCAAATTGAAGCATGGATAGATCGCGATTATCAAAGCCTTGCCATTACCGGGGAGCGCAGCTTACCGGCTGAACAAATCACATCGGCCAAAGCGCACTTTCCTCAAGCTTCTTTTGTGAGTTATCGCCTACCTCAGCACAACCGGCAAGCGGTGATCATTACCTTGAGCAATGAGGGGCAGCGCGTGCTGCTCTATATTAATCCCTACACGTTGGAGGTACTAAAAACAGTCAACGCCGACAGTCAGTTAATTCAAATTGTTCGCGCTTTGCACGGTGAATTAATGCTGGGAAATACAGGCTCTATTATTATTGAGCTCGCGGGTTGCTGGGCCATTGTTTTGGTCATCACGGGATTGTATTTGTGGTGGCCGCGCTCTACGCGAGGATTAGGCGGAATTGTTTATCCACGACTTGGCAAAGGCCGGCGGACACTTTGGCGTGATTTACATGCGGTGACAGGTCTTTGGGTGGCAGTGTTCACACTATTTTTACTGATTAGTGGATTGCCTTGGGCGCTGGTGTGGAGCAGTGCATTTAAAGAGCTTCGCTCATTGGGTGCCGCTGCCAGCGAACAAAGTTGGAGCGTCCATCACGGCGGGCATAGCACAGGCCTCGATATTTCAAAAACATTGTCACCGGCGTTATTAACGCAAGCGATGCAGCTACAATTCGCTCACCCCGTAACACTCGCGCCGGATAAAAAGCATGAAAACCAATGGAAGCTATCATCTGGGCACCAAAACAGAATGCTAAGAGCCGACGCTTGGTTTAATGCCGATAATGGTGAATTGGTTAAGGTGCTGCCGTTTGCTGAGCGTTTAACCACCGATAAAATTATCGGCATTGGTATCGCGGCACATGAAGGTCATTTGTTTGGCTGGCTAAATCAGCTATTGGGTTTGTTGGTGACGGCGGGCTTAATTCTGCTGAGCATTAGCGGTTTTGTTTTATGGCGAAAACGCAAGCCTGCCAATGTACTTGGAGCGCCGCCGGCAATGGCAAATGCTCACGTAGGTAAAGTTGTATTGGTCATTACGCTGGGGTTAGCTGCAGTGCTTCCTGTGTTGGCTATATCGCTTATTGTAATTTTTATCTTGGAGCGATTCGTGTTGAAACGTATTGCACGTGCGAGTGCATGGTTAGGGCTTAGCGCGCAATAATTTCAAGCGGGGGATGAAATATTGTTTCCTCGTCCCTTAAGTATTAACAGCTGTATATTTGTAACTACTCAGGCATGCACAAATATGCCGGCAAATTGATCATTTTCTGGGCCGCTCAAGCCATCCTTGGGCGCTATGCAAGCGTTCCCGACGCTTGAATGCCCAGAAACAATCAATTCGCCTTTTTAGTGAGCGTCATTTCGACCCTGCCTGAGTAGTTACGTGTATTTATTGGAGTTATTAATACCTCTTAATCAACCTTTCTCCTCTTACCGCTTTCTGCGCGAATGCGGTTTTCAGTTTGCACATAAACTGTATCCGTTGTGGCCATGCTAGCGTGGCCTAGATCTTCAGATAAATCTTTTAGGGCGCGCCCGCGTTCAATCTCCATACTGGCGCCGGTATGGCGAAGCCAGTGGCTGGAGGCCTCTTTTAATTTACGTGCACTATCTTCACCCTCTATGCGACACATCTTTTCGTAAGCTTGATCAAAAATATCCTGAACGATACGTGATAGCTGCCTTGCAGTCATTCCGCCTTGGCCGCGCAATTTTTCGACGATGGGTTCGTTTTCGCCAGAAGCGGGCAGTGGACTTAGGCCGCGGTAGGCGCGGTATCGTTTTAAGTAATCAATAAAGCTATCGGGTACAGTAATATCGCGTAGCTTTCGCCCTTTACCGTAAATTTTTAACCACCAATTCTTATCTGAGTCTTCCCAAAAATGACTCATCACTGGAGACCATTGTGTGCGCTCGGATAATTCTGATATCCGCAAAAACAAGGTTTTAAGGGCCGAAATAATAAATAGACTTCGTTCGTAGTCTGGATCTTCGTCGGCTTTGCTTAGCGCTACAGCATGAACATATTGCCATTGATCCTGTGTAAGCCGCCGCACTTCTTTGACTTGTGCATCGCGAATGAAGTGCCTGCAATCGGTTTTGGCGATTTGAGCAGGGTTGCCATAAAGGTATTCTTCATTCATTAAGTATTTATAAAACGCAATAATCGCTGTAAAAGTGGCCGTTAAGGTTTGCTGTGAAGGTTTGTATTTTTTCTTATCAGGGGTAACAGTGTCGACATTAAACCCTTTAGGTAACTTCAATTTAAACGGCGCCCAAGCTGGGTTTTGAACATAACGCCCATTTTCATACAGAAATTTTTCGTGGTTTGCGAGGCAAATCCAATTAACTGGTGGTTGCCAACAAAAATCGGCGTATTCAAGAATATCTGACTTGCCTAATTGCGACATCGGCTTTAATTTAATCACAAACAGCCACAACAAAAAGCGTTCAACTTCCGTTCGAAAACGCGTAAAAGTATGCTCCGACTTATTCCTGCCAATGTAATTCAAAAACTCCATGCCCCATTGCCAGTGGGGCATCCACCAGTTTTCGCCAGTATTCAAGAATTGCTCTAGTAGCCAATACTCATCGAAGGCAAAATCTTTGAAATCTTTATAGCTAGGGTAAAGTGCGACTGGGGTAGGGGTTGCCATAGTGAGCCTTGGCTGGAATCAGCCTGTAGAGTACGTCATCAATTTTGGTAACTACTCAGGCATGCACAAATAGGCCGGCAAATTGATCATTTTCTGGGCCGTTCAAGCCATCCTTGGGCACTATGCAAGCGTTCCTGACGCTTGAATGCCCAGAAAACAATCAATTCGCCTTTTTGGTGGGCGTCATCTCAACCCTACCTGAGTAGTTACTAATTTTGACACGTGAACGACTCAGGGGGAACTTTATAATATTCATAAGCTTTGATTCTAGCACTATGTTTAGGAGGTGATAGCCGATAACTTTCAGCGTGAAACTCGCCAAAAGCTAACAAAAGCCGGTACAAAACCCACAATTATTGCCCCTAGCAGTACATATAAAAGTGTTTTTGGGTGCTCGAGAGTCACGCTAGCCAAGCTAATATCAATGCCATATTGGTTCATCGCCCAAGAACTGGCGCCAGCAATAACGATTACTAAGGAGGTGCAGCCCAATAAGATTCCCAGGGTGGCGACGCACAATGATTCTATTTTGATCAAGAAGAAAATAGTGCTTGAGCCGACGCCCAAGGTACGCATGACTGCGAATTCACCGCGGCGCTCTCGCAGGGTAGCCATCAACATAGCGCCGAGGCCCAGCAGAGAAGAAAATAAGATCAAGCGTGCCATTAAAGCCAGCGTACTCTCAAGTCCACGGCTCATTTGCCACAGCTTCGCGAGTGCTACACCGGGTAAAATGGCTGTTAGAGGTTCTTGAATCGCGGTATTAAATTCACGCTGAACTTTAAAGGTTGCAAATTTCGAGGTTAAACCCAATAGCGCGGCCGTAATGCTAGTCGGCTCCAAGTTTTGAGGTTCACCGAGCTTATGTGCTTGAGGTTGGTGAATAGCCTCTAACCCTGCCAAGCTCACATACAATGCATTGTCCACTGGTGTGCCCGTTGGCGCTAATACGCCTGCTACACGGAAAGGGTAATTATCGTGTTTATGAAAGCTGATTGCAGAAAGCCCATGGGCTAATATCAATGTGTCGCCCAGCGCATAGTTTAATTGTGCGGCGACTTGGGCACCGAGTACTACATCGTAGTCATCAGAAAAAGTCTGCCCACTGGCATAGCGTAAATTGCGCGACTGACCATATCGAAAGTGACTAAAAAATTGTGCTTCGGTACCCACCACTCGAAAGCCTTGGTGAGAATCGCCTAGGCTTATCGGAATCGCCCAAGCCACGTTTTTGTGATCAACTAACTTCTTGTAACTATGCCATGTCATATTTTGCGATGGGTTACCGATACGAAATACCGTGGTCAGTAATAGATTCACATCACTGGTGCGCGGCCCAACAATTAAGTCGACTCCAGATATGGTGCTATTGAAGCTCTGTTTGGCAGCTTGTTGAATGTGTTTGGTGCCTAACAGGGTAAAGACGCTAACGGTTATCGCCGCCACAGTTAATAATACAGAGCCTCGTCTGTACAGTAAGCTCTGCCAAGCGACTTTTAGCATTGTTTTAATCGGCATGGTCAATGGCTCCGTTAACCCTATCATTAGATAATTCGGATAAAGTTATTAGATGATCAAAATAGGGCGCCAAGCGTGTATCGTGGCTTACAAAAATGACGGTGGTATCGGCATGCTCTTCAAGATGCCGGCTTAAGACCCGCATAAATCTGTTGCTATTCACGTCATCAAGCGCCGATGTGGGCTCATCAAACAACAAAATAGGTGGTGAGTTGATAAGGGCGCGCGCAATAGCCACACGCTGTTGCTGACCAATGCTTAAAGTATTTGCAGATTGCTGCCAAAATTTGGGTTCTAACCCGGTATCATTTAACAATGATCGAGCTAATTCCTTTGGCGGGTTACCACCGCCACACACTAAAGATGACGCTAGCAACACGTTATCCAAACTCGATAGATACGGAATAAGATTAAATTGCTGAAATACCATACCAATATTCTGTGCCCGAAAATTATCGCGCTTAGCGGTAGATAACGCCGCAAGTTCTACCCCGGCAACATTCAGTTTGCCAGCCCCGGTATGAAGTCCACAAAGCAATTTAAGCAGTGTCGATTTCCCCATACCCGAGGCGCCCTGTAAAAATATTCGCTCGCCAACAGCCACTTTCCAATCCGGAATATCAATAGCGGGCTCTAGGTTATTTGAATAAGCGAACTTTAACGCCTTCGCGTAAATCGCAAAGGGGGAATTGACTATTAGGCTATCCATTGGTGCTTTATTAAAACCTTGTGTTTGAGGCATATTGGTTTCGAATGTTATGACTTTAATGATACGATATATCAAATAGTCTTATAGGTGAAGCGAACCTCTTATGAAAATATATTTAATTAGGGTGGTTATAGTCACTGCTTGCCTGTTAGTTGCTTGCTCAAAAGATGAAGTTAATAACAGTATGGAAACTTCAGTTACTGTGGAATTATCACCAACAGAAACCGAGGTTACAATAACTGAGGCGCCGAATGCTGTAAGTAAAAAGACCTATACAGAAGTGGAGTGGGTAGATCTTATTCCTGACGATGATTTACAGGCATTAGAAAACCCGCCAGCGTATCTTGATGAGATTGAAGACGGCAGCGCTGAAGATCGCTTGACGAGTCAACTTAAAAATCAATCATCTCCTGCCGAAAACCGCTACCAGCAAGCTTTAACGTCCGAGAAAATTCGACCAGAGTTTAATGGCCGTCGTGTTCGTATCCCAGGCTTTATTGTGGCCTTGGAATATAATGATCAACAAACTGTCACTAGTTTTTTCCTAGTGCCGTTTTTTGGTGCTTGCCTTCATATGCCGCCACCACCACCCAATCAAATTATTTATGCCGAGTTTGAACCGGGTATTCGCCTAAATGCATTCTACGACCCATATTGGATTGAGGGCACATTATCGACTACGTTAATCGAAAATGAGGTGGCGACAGCGGCTTATACCATTAGCGTTTCTTCGGTTGAACCGTATGTCGAAGATGGTAATGTACAGGCTGAAGAGGAGGCGGCGCCATAATGGTTTTATAATGATTTGTGCGGTTAGGCAACGATACACTTCAATATATCCATTTCACTTAATTGATCATTGTTGTGCGTAATGGCTTCAATACGGCTTTCAAGGCAATCATCCAGCTCATACTCAGTGAGGCCATCGGTTGTCGCGTTATACGCATAAACCCCCTCAGAAGTAATAAAGACGGCCTTCATACGTTCAGCACGCATACGACTTAAATAAGAAAATAATAACTGTCTGTCGAAGATTTTATCGGGTGAAAACCGCCAGCCCAGACTGCGATAACCTTCACCCGCATTCTCGACCTTTAGGTAGCCACATTCTGGAATGGCCACATCGTTAATGCTGGGGCGTTCAGGGTGGGTATGTGTATGGGAGTGATTGTGGGGGCGGAATAAATTTTTCGCGGTGTCGGATGGGCCATCCAGTATGCCGGTGTCTAACTGGCCATAGCTTGAAAAAGTAATCGGCTTTGCGGCCATATCACGATTACTTAGGTAATTTTCGAGTAGCTCTTTGTCTCCGGGTTGATACAATTCTTGTTTATTGCCAACAACAATGTCAGCAATATCAATTTGCTGTTGAAAGGTATCGTGGTCTGTATAGCGTGAATCATGCAGTTTTCTGGCATCAACCAATGTTAAACACTTTTGAATACTCAACGCATCGCGATAATGATCTGTGCTCAGTACTTCAAGTACTTCTTTAGGGTGACCAAGGCCTGTGGGCTCAATTAATAGGCGATCAGGTTTAGCGCGCGTGAGTAATTGATTGAGAGCAATTTGCATAGGTAAGCCCGCCGCACAACACATACACCCACCGGGAACTTCACGAATAAAAACCCCGCTTGATTCTGTATGTTGCCCTTCAAGTAAACTACCATCAACCCCCACTTCACCAAACTCGTTAACCAATACCGCCCAGCGTTCGTTGTTGGGTTTTGTTTTCAGGAAATGTAAAATAGCTGTGGTTTTCCCTACGCCTAAAAAACCGGTAATAATATTGGTGGGTACGGCATAAATACCTTTTTCTTGCGATGTCACATTACACCCCTTTTTTGCCACAGCACTTTTTAAATTTTATTCCGCTATCACATGGGCAAGGGTCATTTCGGCCGACTTTTGACGCGGCGCGAACGGTAGGGGTTTTGGGTCCGCAGCAGCTTACACTGCTACAACAGCTATCGCCGTCATTCTCATCAGCGTTGTTGATGGCAGCATTTTCTTCTAAGACATTCATAAGTTTTTATACTGTAGGTAGTGAAATATTCTAGAGGCGACTTAGGGGCGAGGTAATCATTATTTGTTTAGTTGTTTTATCGTTCATTAAGCCACGATAATTTTTTGCTCATCGCTATCGACGTTTAAGTAAAAGCAGTCTTCACGCCCGGTGTGACAAGCAGCACCAACCTGATCGACACGACATAAAATTGAATCTCCATCGCAATCAAAAGACATCGCTACGAGTGTTTGAGTGTGCCCACTGGTTTCACCTTTTACCCATAGCTGCTTTCGACTTCGAGACCAATACGTCATGCGTTGGGTTGATAGCGTAAGCTCTAAGGCATTCTTGTTCATCCATGCCAGCATGAGCACTTTATGACTTGTTGCGTCTTGGGTGACGACTGGAATTAAGCCTTGTGCGTTAAATGTTAATTGCGAAATGCAGGCTTGCAGCGCAATGGTGTCGCCAGCGTTAATCTGTTCCAAGGATTTATAAAAAGTGTTGTGCATTTTAAGCGGCACTCGCCGAGCAGTTATCACATAGGCATTGAAGCTCTAACTGCGAATTAATGAGCTTATAACCTGCACTGGCAACTTGCTGATCTAGCTCTTCAACAATACGTTTAGCAATGGCAATTTCTTTGACGCTTTGACATTCCCCGCAAATCAAAAATTGTGGTATTTCATGCGCGTGGCTACAGGCAATATGCGAACAAGCCACATATTTGTTGGCCGAGCTGAGCTTGTGAACTAATTGCTCAGATTCTAAAAAATCCAGAATACGATATACCGACATCGGAGGCATAGAAGCCTCGGCGCTCTTATTGTAGGCATCGGCTACTTCGTAGGCCGACAGGGGAGTATTCGAGATGAGTAAAAGTTCTAAAATTCGTTTACGTTTTTCGGTTAAGCGACCACCGGAGTGTGCACAAATATCTTGTGCTTTACCCATGATGGAATTCAATTGCTGCTTTTTCACGGTTTTAGCTCCACTGCCGTATGGCTTTTATTGAGTGTTGTTGCGCCTTGCTTGCCATTAGCGATCCATTGAACGTCTATTTTTTCAAAGCCAGGGTAAAGGCTAAAAAGGTGTAATTGTATAGCGTATGGGGTTGCTAGCTTACACAGCCATTCGTAACTTAGATGAATATCGCGATGTGTTTGATGATGATCTTCATCATCCGCTACAGTCATGTTACTGCCATTTGCGGCAAGAGGCCCGATATTACCATGAAGGTGAGCGTGGCTAGTATGCTGAGTACCGTGAAGCTCTAATGTGTTTTGGGTTTCTATTTGCTCGTGATAAGGCAATTTGACTTTAACTTGCTGTACCTTACAGGCTGGCTGCAAATCGATAATATTTTCCGGTGTATTAAGTGTTTTAGTCAGCTGACTTAACTTCTGCCATTGAGCTGTATTCTGGGGGGCATGTTCAAAGCCGAGCATATTGGCTGCTGGGGTTTCTAGTTCGATAAGTAATTCGCCGGCCTCATACACGACCGTCATATGTGCGGTACCGTGGGTATGTGCTGAAGGGTTTTGTAGGACTTGAGCTAACGCCCCGTGGGCGCACGTGCAAAGTCCAAGCATAATTAACCGCAATATTAATAGCATAAAGACCTCATCGGTGGCGAAAAAAAGCGGAAGCTAAGCTTCCGCCAAAATCCCTATGGGGGAGGGGAAAAGCTAGTGGTCGTGCTCTTCAGCAATGCCCAGCCACGTAATCATGGTTGGGGCGTAATCCAGTTCTATTGTACTGGTGACGGTCAGTGTACTTAGATCGACAACTTGAATGTGCTGCGCTATTGGGTCGGCGATATAGGCGGTGTGGCTATTCTGCGCCAAAGTCATGGAAAACTTCATGCCGTCGGGCATAAGGCTGACATCTTCACTGGTAATTTGCAGACGTGCGCCTTCGAACTCCCAATGAGTATGACCATCGTGCAGATGAGGTTCAATTAGCGTGAGATAACCTTGGTCATCCAAAATAACAAACTGCTCGGCCTCAAAAGCAAAATCACGAGCAACCGGTTTGGCGTTTGGCATGGGTTGCCAGTCAATCAGCTCGATTTCGCCTTCTTCGGGGTCAATCACAAAAAACTGACTCACGTCATCTGCACTAGCCGATCCAATCAGCTGACCACTTTCGTGATGCCCCCAAAGGCTGCCAATACGAGCATCTGCTAGGAGGGTGTCAGGGTTCAACAATTTTTGCGCACTGTAGGTGTCATCATTGCCTTCAGTCACTAATAAAACACCATCGCCACAGCCAAATACCACATGGGTTTCATTTTGTGCGGCGCCATGTAAGTCGGGGCAACTGACATCTAGAGTTTGCTCTAACTCGTACTCACTGTCGTGAAGATGATAAACGCCCACTTGATCAGGGAGTTTAACGTTAGTGGATGTACTTTCTGAATCATCACGGCGGATTGTTACCAGTAAATGTTCGCCACGGGTTTTTGCCACGCCGTGCATCGGTAAATTAAAGCTAACCATTGCCGGCATTTCGGCTCCGGCAATCGCATCATCATCAAAAACTTGAGTTGATGCATTGCTGCCAGTGTCTGCATTACCATCAAAGAAAACCGCTGTATGTCCGTCGTTCACGTCATAGTGTGTTGGGCGGCTGCCGGTTAACGTGAAGTTGTTTAGCTGTGGTGTGGTTGTCACTTGGTCATAATGGTCGTCGTGGAGCACTTGCCAAAGGCCACCATCAACAAAGCCTACTTTATCTGCATTACGTTCGATCAATGTAGCAAAGCGATAACCGCCAGAGGCGTAGACAGCGCTGGGTAATGCATCCAGTGCAATAGTTGCAATTGAATCGTTGTCATCTAAGTCAAACACTTCGGCTTCGATAGTGGATGAATTCACTACCAGTAAGCGACCCATCGCTTCACCTTCGTGCTCACCGCCGTGATTGTGGTCATCATCACTCACGGCAGGGGAGGCTTTTTCTACAATGTTAGTTTCTGCGTCACCGCAACCTGTTAATACCAGTATGGCACTTGTAGCAATAAGAGCTCCTAAGGGCTTTAGGTTTAGGTGGGCTAACGTTTTCTTTACCGGCTTCATGTTTGATCCTATATCGTTAAAATTTGAAAGAATGTGCGCGTCAATTTTTCACACTAAAAAGTGCCTCGAATACCCAAGGTAAAATTGCGCCCGGGTCGTGGGGCAATATCTTTAATAAACGAAGTGTGGACGCGTGCTTCGGTGTCGGTGATATTCTCGGCTTTGATAAACAGCGCCAATTCACTTGAGCCAACCGGTAAGCGGTAGGTAGCACTGGCGTCGAACATGCCATAGCCATCGGTGGGGGTTTCCAATGGTGCGGTATTATTTTGTTTGGCGTATTGCGTCCAGCTTAGGGTTGCACTCAGTCGCTGGCCGGTATAATCCAAGTCGGCACCGAAACGCAGTGGTGGGGTTCTGGGCAGATCAGTCCCGTTTGTGAGCGTGGCATTAACATAGTCAGAGAATACCGTTGTTTTCCAGTGATCATTCAGCTTCCAAATGCCCTGGGCTTCAAAACCGTAAAGCTCTGCATCGAGATGAGTAAAGAGGTAAACCGGCAGTTCATCTTCGTGCTCGCCTTCTTCTTCCTCGTCACCATGGTTGTGCTCGTCTTCGTGATCGTGACCGTTTTCAGCAAAATAGCCGGTATTGCTCTGGTAGTAATAGTCATTAATTTGGTTATAAAAAGCATTTAAAATAATACCCACGTCGCCTTCATACTTACGAAAGGTTAAGTCGATATTGTTGGATGTTTCCAGTTCGACATCAGCATCATTTAAATCAAAATGAGATTCACCATCCTCCTCATGCAAGGAGAATAGGGCACCAATTTCGTAAGCGCCGGTGCCGATGTGTGGCCCAAACGATAAAAGTTCTGATGCCGAGGGCGCGCGTTGTGCATATGAAAGCGATACACCCATGTTATAGCCCGGCTTAAAATCCCAAACCGCGCCAACAGACAAACTGACAGGCGTAAAATCATTATCTACCGAAAAAGCACGGGTAGATTCGTCGCCGTGATCAGCATCGCTATCCTCTATGCTGTCATGCGCATGGACTTCAAGATGCGGCAGTAGCATGTTGCCGGCGGAAATACTGACGCGCTCAACTCGTGCCCCCACTTGAACCAGTACATCGGCGAAATGCTTCTCTTCCATTAGCGCCATTGCCAAAGTTTCAGTTGTCGAGGGTGGAGTGAATGCCTCGTCACCCTCAGCTGCGGCATCACTTTTTTTGTAGTGGAGGTTTAAAGCGCCTTTCCAGTGTGACCATTCTTGGTGAAGTAAGTCGATACGCACTTCTGAGGTTTGATTGGAAAACAATGTAACAACATCCCCGTTTTCAATTTCGGCATGGGTATAGTCTGTGTATGCCGCACGGGTATGGATGGCGCGTAGCCAGGGTAGGTCGACGTCCAGCTCACTCAACAATTGATAACGATCTTGCTCTAGGTCGGCGTAAACACGGCCATCATCACTGCCGTGGGTGTGGCCTGGAATACCGTATTCACGGTCTAAACGCCCCATCGAAATCCCGACATAGCCATTGTCCAGTAAGTAGCTGGTGCCTAGGGTATAGCCGCTGGACTCTTCGGCACTATTGCCGACGGTTTTTTCCCCGTTCGGCTCGTCTTGCTCGGGCGCAACGGGCACATCGTAATCGTCTGTTTCGCGCCAAAAGCCGTCAGCGTAGAAAGCAAAGGTATCTGTACCGGTAATGGCGTTAAACGACGCAAGATTTTGGTTGTTAACGGACTCACGGCTCAATAAAAATTCGCCTTGGGTTTCGGAGTCGGTCGGCACGCGTTTATCCACTACGTTAACAACACCACCAATTGCGCCGCTGCCATAAAACAAAGTGGAGGGTCCACGCAAGACTTCAACTTGCTGGGCAGTAGACACTTCTGATGCGACTGAGTGATCGGGGCCAACACGTGAAACGTCGCTCACATCCAAACTATTTTGGGTAATCAAAACACGTGGACCACTTAAGCCGCGAATGACGGGCGTACTGGCGACATTGCCATGAAAATTAGTATTCACGCCTGGCTGTCTATCCAGAGTATCGCCCAGGGTGGCCGCTTGCTGATTCCGCAACGCCTCACCACTGAGCACAGAAACCGGTAACGCGGACTCGATTACCGAGGCGTGAATAGGTAATCCAATAACATCCACTTGTTCTATAACCGTACCGGTTAAGGTAATAACGAGTGGTTTATCACCATCATCGTGCAAATGCACCATGCTATGGCTATAACCTGGTGCGATGATGTGAATTTCTGCCACATCATCGGCTAGGCTAAAGCGACCTTGGTCATCTGTAATAATTGCTTGTTTGAATCCGTTCGCTTTAACCTTAGCCCCTACGATAGGTTGGCCTTGATCATTAACTACAGTGCCATCCAGTGCATGCGCATTTGTCGCGGCTACTGCAACGGCGGCGGCTAATAGTGTGTGCTTCATTCCTAATTCCAAAGGTAACTCCAAACGTAACTCAAAAGGTAAATCGATTTTTGCGTTGTGTATTCTTAGCTTATGGACGAAAGATGATTCCTCGTCCATTCGGCCCTTAGGCCATATCTAGTGTTAGCACTAAGCGCGGTGTGTTTTTAGTGGCGGCTGGCGAGCGGTGGACTAATCCACGCCCTTCATTGCCATCCCAAGCTTCACCTTTTAATAAGGCTACATCGCCAAGCTTAAGCTGTTTGCCGGCGGCTTCTGGTCGTGTTGCTACACGCCCATTGCCCAAGCGCTCTACATCCTCTGGTGCGTGCCACTGTGTACCCGCGCCAGCATAGGTGCAAATCAAACGGCAGGGTACACGGTCCACATGAAACTTGGGGCACATGGCGGTATTTAATACGGCCAGGCGTAATCCCACGTGCTCTAAGGGACGAGGAAACAATATTTCATCCACTAATGCTCGATATCGACATCCTTACCTTCGTTGCTCAAAGCGTTACATGCCCCGGCATGCGCCCCTTTCAGCGCCTTGATAAGAATGCCGATCTCTTCGCCTAATTGGATAAACTATTATTGCCTCGTCCCTAACTCAAATAGGCAACTGAACATGTCGACCACTTGTACTACGTCTTCAATAAAACTGGGGCGGCTTTCCGATAGCGGTAGCTCGCGCTCCAACTGTTGTGCGATATTTTGCGGCTTTTGAATAACCCGTGTTTGCCAGTTTGGCGACACATCAATTAGATGTTTCGCGTAGCGAATAATAGGGCTGTTTAAATGGCGCTGCCAAATGGCAATATTGACATCTGGCAGGTAGATATCGGCTAAAGCACTGGGGTGATAATCGGTGGCTAAGGAATGTGCGGCATTCATAATGTAAAACTCCTAAAGTCCTAAAGTCCTTAAGCGGCTGATTCTTCGTTGGCGGATTCGTCTTCCCATTCGGGGAAAGGGTCATCCAATGTTTGCCAATAATCCTTACCGGCTAATAACGACTCATCCGTTAATAGGCATTGATCCAGAGCTTGTATGACTTGCTCCTTGTTCAGGCCTTGACCGATAAACACCAACTCTTGACGCATATCCCCAAAGGGCTCGACCCAGCTTTTCTCGATAGATTCAAGGTATTCAGGGTCATCGGGCCAGCGGTCTTTTGGGATAGCCTTCCAGAACATACCTGCAAAGCCATAGCGTGCAATGCCGCCCGCTTGGTTCCATTGCCCTGCAAACTCAGGCCGCGAGGCTAACCAAAAATACCCCTTTGAACGAATGAGTTTGCCCTCGAGATTTTTACTGTGCAAAAAATCATAGAATTTTTGAGGGTGAAAAGGCTTGCGAGCGCGGTAAACAAAACTACTAATGCCGTACTCTTGCGTTTCGGGTACGTGCTCGCCACGCATTTCTTTTAGCCAGCCTGGAGCTTGCTGGGCTTTTTCAAAACTAAATTTACCGGTACCCAGCACTTCACCTAAATCAATATTACCTTCGCTAATCGGTAAGAGTGTGGCCTCGGGGTTTAGTGTGCGAATCACCGCCTGCACTTTTTGAACATGTTTTTGGCTAACGAGGTCGATTTTACTGATTAAAATCACATCGGCAAATTCAATTTGGTCTACGAGTAAATCGGCCACCGTACGCTCATCGTCTTCGCCTAAATGCTCGGTTCCGTCCTGTAGGTAGTTAGCTTGATTGTAATCCGTCAAAAAATTTGCGGCATCGACCACTGTTACCATTGTGTCCAGTTCGGCAACATCAGCCAGGCTTTGACCATCTTCATCGGCAAAAGTGAATGTCTCGGCCACCGGTAATGGCTCGGAAATACCCGTGGATTCAATTAATACATAATCAAAACGGCCTTCTTCCGCTAGCTTGCGTACTTCGATTAGCAAGTCTTCGCGCAAAGTACAACAAATGCAGCCGTTACTCATTTCGACCAGCTTTTCTTCACTGCGATTTAAGGTGATTTCATTTTTAACCGTGGCAGCATCAATATTCACTTCGCTCATGTCGTTAACGATAACGGCAACACGACGATTTTCGCGGTTGTTTAAAATGTGATTAAGAACGGTGGTTTTGCCTGCGCCTAAAAAACCAGAAAGCACTGTAACGGGCAAACGAGACGACGAATGAATTGATTCAGCATTAGCTGAATTGGCTGACGTTAATGTCATTGAGGCTTCCTCGAGTTCAATAGGTGGCGATTGAATAGGTGCCCTGCAATAAAGGTCATGCCTGATGCGATCGCCCAATAAGCTTCCATGGCTTCTGGCACGGTTAAGGCCGCTGCCATTAATACAGAGCCTGCTAAAGCTAACAATCCGGGAAGTAAGTGCTTGTGAATACGCCATCCCGAAGGGAAAGCCCAAAGTGCAATCGTCACCATTGCAGCACTAAGCCAAAGGTGTGTTGATTCGCTAGACAGCGCGGCAAGCCCGATAAAGGACGTTCCTGTAGCGGCTAATATGGGAAGCCCCAAGCAGTGGATAACGCATAGCCCTGAACAGGCTGCGCCTAAAGCATCTTTCATTTCTTCTGTTCCCCGTGTAGTGCCTCAACTCATTCCGATATGATATACCGTATCATTTTAAAATGAAAGCAGATGTTATTGGCTATGGCAGAGGGGGATAACAGTGATATCAAAATGTATGCTTTAGAGTCCTGAAAGGGGCGCGCGGGGTTATGGCTTGCAGAGTACTCTTGATGAAGTCTATAAAAGCGCGTTTGGCCGTTGTTAGAAACAATAGAGCTCAACAGCCCGTATCATTGATATCAAGTGTACTGATAAGTGGGTTTTACCGAATCCACGACTTGACTCGGGCATTATGTTTTCGAATCGATTAACGCACCCTATCAGCATAAGGGGCGAGAAAATAAAAGGCTCACGCCTCAAACATCATGCCAAACACGGATATCTGTATAGAGCTTTCATGTACAAAATATTTTTATAAAAACAATACTGTTAGGTAGGCGGTCGGTTATCAGTTCGTTTTGAACGGATGCTAAACATAGCATTACCTCAGTAGTATGGTTATGCTAATACTTGGCTCCCACAAATAGGCAGAGTCTATCTTCATACACGTATAAATGCGTATGGGGCTATGTCTTATGCCACTTACCATATTTGAATTTGGCCAAAAATGGTGTCTCATGCACGGCCCTAAGTGAGATACAAGTGATGTTAGGTATTGGGTTTAGTCGCTTAAAAATAATCCCATGAAGAACGCTAGCGCAAGGTAAAAACTATGCTTATAAAAATGGAGCGATGGTTATCTCATTGTTTTTCGGTATTTATGCTTTTTGGTCTATTGTCTTTGATCGTATCGTGTGGGGGTAACTCAAACACAAGCTCATCGTCTACTAGCTCTTTCAATTCTTCATCAAGCTCTAGCAGTTCTTCGTCAAGCTCAAGCCGCTCTTCTTCGACCTCTTTCAATTCCTCATCAAGCGGGTTGCAGTTACCACTGCAGGTTTCTCAAAAAGTCGTTCGTTTTGTTTATTTTATAGAGCAGGGCGAGTCGTATAGCCCAGCATATTTTGATGCGATAAAAACACAAGCGTTCTATTTACAGCAATATTGGCAAGATCAATTTGGCGGTACGTTTTATCTCTACAATAATGTGGTGGATGTGATTTATGCCGATCATGAAGCTAATTGGTATTTGACGAACGCCGACGGTATACACAGCGATGAACGATGGTATCGCTTAGGAAACATTAAGCGCGAGGTGTATAGCAAACTAGGGCTTAGCAGTGTGCCGCGCAGCACAAGTGCGCAAGTTAGAATAATCAACTACCCTACAACCCGACACGACGGTCGTGTGGGTGCTAACTTTGGCGGGGCTTGGATGGATGGTGATGATTTAAGTTGCTTGCTGGGGAGTAGTAATGGTTATAACTTTCCGTATGACGAAAATTCACCAGCACATTGTACCGGCCATGTCGCACATGAATTTGGTCATATATTTGGCCTAGATCACACTGGGCCAAATGAAGATTGCATGCAATATGGATTTTACATTTCAACAATAAATGGAAACCTTTGCAGTTTTAGTGAAAGCAATAGAAATATAGTGAAGGGCAATGCCAGCAATTTAGGTTGGCTGGATGCAGCTCCCGGGCAGGTAGTTAATACAAATGGCGAGGTCGAAATGCAGTAGGCATATAGCCAGTACAATGACCGCAGTGCTCGTGGTTTTTGTCACACTTTAAATCGACACCACAAAGGGAGTCTGTCAAATACAAGAACAGGCATCACAAGGGTTGTGTGAAAATTACTGCTAAAGCGATGCTATCAGGGTTGGTTGGTGGCATTAACATAACAAGGGATCATCATGAAAAACACGGATATCTGCATAGAACTTTCATTACAAAAAGTTTTTGATAAAAACAATACCGTTAAAATTCTCGAAGCTCTGAACGATAATCTAGCGCTTACAAGGCAAGCTATAGACTTTAGTACGAATGATGATGAAGGACTGGTTGATGAGGACACCGTAGTGTTTACTGCAATTCACTACGATAAAGCAAGGGTGTTTGCGTCTTGGTCTTTCGAGTGGTCTATTTACTCGGCCTGCCAAGATCATTATTACGAAGCTAGCTCTCAGGGTTCAACTGAACTATGGATAAACGATAACGAATTGCGCTTAAAACCTTTTCAATATCCAGAAAAACCATCCACCGCAGACGAACTTTAAGGCTCACATTTTTTAAAGTCGCTGAAAATTAGCTTAACAACCCAATTTCTATTGCTGGCGCCCACCCAGCAAGTTTTCTCGAACTAATCCACACTTCTAATTTACCCCTCTGACTACCGGTTAATAAAACACCGGCTGGGCGTCACATAAATATCAGGTGTTAAAAATGTATGAGACTTATGTCTCACGGTCTTTTAAGTGAGTCAATGGTCGGATTGACGAGTGATATTGTTAATCATTCACGCTGCAAACTGCTAGGTAACAACGGTTTGAAGTCAACATTATTCAGTTATCCATTTATTCAACTATTCATTTATTCACCTATCTATTCGTCAGGGTACATACCATGCAAAAACCATTGCTCCCTTTTGTTCTTCCAGCTAAAGCCAGTATTGCTATCGCTGCAGTCGCGTTGTTGGCGGGCTGTGTGGCTGACACTGGCTCTACATCTTCCGTTTCAAGTATTGCAGTGGTGTCTAGCAGCGAGGCAAGTTCGGTAGTGATGCCTTCAAGTTCAAGTGTGGCTTTATCGTCTTCATCTTTGCCATTGGCCAGCTCATCCAGTGTTGCAGCGGTCATTGATTTACCACTTGTAGTGGCGATTAATGCGGGAGGTGCTGCAATTACTTTTGACGGGGTTCAATTTAACGCCGATAAATATGCCCTTGGTGGTACAACTAACAGTACGCAAGATGCCGTAAGCGGTGGGGATATTTATAAAACTGAGCGCTATGGGGCGCTTAGTTATGAGATTCCCGTTACAGCCAGTGGGCGCTATACCGTAGAATTACATTTTGCAGAAACTTATCTAAACAGTGCTGGCTCGCGTAGCTTTAGTGTGGAGCTTGAAGGTAATACCGTTATTAGTAATCTGGACCTTTATTCTGAAGTAGGGCACGACAATGGCTATACCGAAACCTTTGCTGACGTTGCTGTTAACGATGGTAGTTTAACGATTGCTTTAATTGCAGGCGTCGAGAATCCCACTATTGCAGGCTTTGCTGTTTACTCCGCTGATGGTGCGCTGGATACGACTTTTGTTCCAGAGGTCTCAACCGACTTAAGTAAATTTTCGGCCTATACCCAAAAATACACATCAGAAACTGTTATTACCTCCAATCACGCTACCGGCCATATCGGTGACTTTTTCTTTACACATTGGAAAGATGGCGGCTCGACATCGTTAACCATGGATACTAATGGTGACTTTAACGTGGCATGGCAGGGCGGTGGTTACAATTATGTAGGCGGACCAGGCTGGCATTACGGCGATGAAGATCGCGTTATCGGTTACCGTTTTGATAATGACAGCGGCGCAAGTTACATTACGTTATACGGTTGGGGTTATGATAAAGACATGCCTAAGTCTGACCCTGCGCATCTTGTAGAGTATTACATTCTGCAGCGCTGGACCTTTGATCCAAGCCAAAGCGGTACCTACGGTAAAACCTTCGTGAGTAATGGTATTGAATACACGACTTACCGGTCAACACGCAGGCAACAACCCTCCATTAATAATACGTCTACGTTTTACCAATACTGGAGCAAGCCGGCTCAGCAACAGGCGCTCGGCGTTGATCATAAAATCATATTCGCAGATCACGTGAAAGCCTGGGCCGATACTGGTTGGGCACTACCGGACATGAATAACCTGGATGCGAGTGATGATCCTACTTACCAGGTTATGGCGGTTGAAGTATTTAACCCCGGTAACAATGGCGTTGGGTCTGGACAAGTTTGGGATGCAACACCTTGAGAGTACCTGTTGAATAAAAAAGGGGCGCTATTTTAGCGCCCCTTTTTTGTTAAAAGATTTGTATCTATTCAGGTGGGCTCGAAACCATGCTCACTTAAAAGGCGAATTGATTGTTTCTGGGCATTCAAGCGTCAGGAACGCTTGCATAGCGCCCATGGATGGCTTGAGCGGCCCAGAAAATGATCAGTTTGCCGGCCTATTCGTGCATGGCTGAATAGTTACGAATTATTTTGCTTCCTCCGCCGGCGCCATCTCCATTTTATAACCCACCCCATAAACCGATTGAATTATCTCTAGGTGCGGTGTAATAATTTTCATTTTCTTACGTAGATTTTTGACATGGCTGTCAATCGTTCTTTCGTTTACGACTCTATGCCCAGGGTAAACGTGATCGAGTAGTTCATCGCGGCTGAATATTCGCCCCATTTGATCATGCAGGGTTGTGAGTAATTTAAATTCGACCGGTGTCACATCTAAATCGATAGCGTGGTATGTCGCCTTTAAAGTTTTATCGTTTAAAATTAAAGCGTTACGTGTTACGACTAAAGGCGGAACATCACTGGGCGGAAGCCGATTTAATATAGCTTTTACGCGATACACTAATTCGCGTGGACTAAACGGTTTGCAAATATAATCATCCGCACCTAAGTCAAAACCTTCCAGGCGGTCGTTTTCTTCGACTTTAGCCGTGACCATTATGATAGGGACGCTGGATTCTAGCCGAATGCGTTTGCAAATATTAAAGCCATCGACGCCTGGCAGGAGTATATCCAACAAAACCAATGCTGGCTGCCGCTCATTAAAAACGGCTAGCGCTTGATGACCATCACTAATCCAATGAGTGGCTATATCACTCGCGTTCAAATAATCAATCATCAAACCCGCTATTTTGGGTTCATCTTCAATAATTAAAACTTCCCGCCCTTTCGAATTCACTGTGTGGTACCTCTGTAATGCGGAAACACTAAATCGATTTTTATGCCGCCCAATGGGGATTCTTTTGCAGTAATTGTGGCGCCATGAATAATGGCGATATTTTTGCAGATGGACAATCCTAATCCAGAACCGCCATGCTCCCGGTTGCGGGAGGTGTCTACGGTGTAAAAACGCTTAAAAATCTCAGGCAATATCGCATTGTTTACACCAGGGGATGAGTCTGAAAATTCAACGATCACATGCATATTATTTTTAGACGCTTTAATGCAGAGCATTCCAGCATCATCGGTGTATCGAAAGCTATTTTCTAACAGGTTTAAAAATAATTGATGTAAGCGCTGGCTGTCGCCATTGACCCATAGATCTTTACCAGTAATATCTAGATCAAGCTTGATCGATTTCTGCTCAAATTTGATATGCATTTGCGATACAGCAAAGGCTAGTACTTCACTGAGATCCACTTTTTTCATCTTGCACTGCATTACACCAGAGTCTGATAATGCCAAATCGTATAGATCATTTACAATCTTTTTAATGATGGTGACTTCACCCCGAATGGATTCAATTGTAGCCATGGTAAGAGGGCGGATTCCGTCGTGTACGGCTTCAACTTCGCCCGTTAGTATTGAGAGCGGTGTACGAAGTTCGTGTGAAATGTCGGCCATGAAATCGCGGCGCAATGTTTCGCGCACAGCATTAAGGCGAATAATTTCGGTATTTAATAGTTTTTCTTTGCGGTATTTTAAGCGCTGTAGGCGTAAGTGAAATGCAAACTGCAACAACAATACACCTAAAGCGAGATACCCTAAGTAAGCCCACCATGTTAGCCATGGGGCGGGGGTTATTATAATCTGCATACTGTCTTGCTGGTCGCTCCAATTACCGTGTTTGTCCTGCGCTTTCACGCGGAAAACATACTTCCCAGCGGGGATGTTGGTATAAGTGGCCGAGTGGTTTTTACCGATATAGTTCCAAGCTTTATCATACCCCTCTAATGTATAGGCGTATTGATTCCAGCGGGATAGGGGGTAGCTTAAGCCAGCAAAACTAAATGTAAAGGCGTCGTCCTTGTGACCTAAAGTGATCGATTCTGTCTGGATTATATTATGCTGTAATCCTGGGTGATCCCCCGTAGTAATTGTCTTATTGAATAGTTTTAAGCCTGTAATGTGAACGGGAAAGTGCTGCATCTTTGTTTTTAATTGCTTCACCTTAAATACGCTGAGCCCTTTTGCTGATCCGGCGTACAGAGTGCCGTCGTCGTCAATAAAGCTCGCAGTGCGGTTAAAATTACTGCCTGCTAAGCCGTGGGCCTTGTTAAATATTTTAAGTTTATGAGTCTCGTGCTCTATTCGCACTAACCCATTAAGGGTAAACAACCAAATATCACCATCAGGGGACTGTTGTATTTGGCTGACGCTATTGGAAGGCAATCCATTTTTTCTACTTATGTGCTGAAATTGTTCATTTTTTGAGTTGTGCAGAAAGACGCCTTGATCCTCGGTTCCGACCCAAATGCCACCCGATTTATCTTCAAATAAACTGCGTATGCGAAAACTGGAGATCATTGTTTGATTTAAAACCTTTTCCGCTGATAGCGGCCTAATTTCAGCGCTGGGCGTCTGCCGAAATAGGCCGCCTATAGTTCCAATCCAAAGATTTTCTTTTGAGTCGCGCAATAGACTGTACTGATGAGTCTCGTTAAAAGCGTAACTTCCGTCTGTTAACTGTATGCGGTTAAATTTGTTAAGCACGAAATCATATTCTAGGATCCCCTGAAAACCTTCTGTTGCAAAAAGCACCCGATCAGGCTCCGGGAGTATTTGCCAAAACCGTATGGCATCCACGGTCTCGCCGGCCTTTTCTGCATGTTTGTAATGACTCACCACTTTTGCCTTAAGGTCTACGCGAAATAGGCTACTACCCCAGGAACTCAGCCATAGGTGACCGTTACGGTCTTGATTGATGTTGGTAATGGGAACCGGCGGCACTGACCACTCCTGACTTCCATCAGAGAAGTTGTCAAAACGTTTTTTTTCCTGATCAAAACGATTTAGCCCTTTTTCCGTAGCCACCCAAACAGTTTGATTAGCGTCCTTAAATATACTCAAAATTCCGCTATCATTTAAGCTGTGCTTGTCATCATCGTTTGCGTAGAATTGGTACACGTCGGCACCATTTCGGTTAATTAAATCAACGCCTTCAGGGTAGAGGCTCACCCAAAGGTTTTTAGCGCTATCTTCATATACCGTTAAGGGCTTATTACTAGAAATACTATTTCGATTATTGGCATCGTGTTTATAAGAGAAGAAACTATCTGTGTCATAATCATAGCCTAAAAGCCCTCCACCATCAGACGTGAGCCATAGCTGGCCAGCTGAGTCAACTTTTAAAAACCAAATATATGGACTTCCTAGTTGATAGCTATCGTCGCTATCAAGGTAGTGTTTAAATGTCTTCCTATCGCGCAGGAGCTTACTAACACCTCCTTGATGCATGCCGAACCACAGGTCGCCATGTTTATCAATTACCACTGCACGAACATCGTTACTAGGCAGTAGGTTGGGTTGCTCAGGTGTATTCATGAAGTGTGTAAACGTTTCCGTCGACGGTGAAAAATGGATTAACCCCGATGCTAGACTGCCAATCCAAACACTATCGGCCGACTCAAAAAAAAAGCTTCTAAATTCATTATGCCTATTATGATACTGCGGTTTAAGTGGCGAGCTAATATGTTTTATGTCTGTGCGCGAAGCGTTAATTATCGCCAGCTCACTGCTGAAACCAATATATATTTCATTGTTGGGGCTAACGCTAACGGTGCCCGCGCTTCTAGACAGCGTTTGTCCTGATGGTAAGCTAAATGGTCGAAAACTGTCAGTATCCTTATGATAGAAGCATACCCCTTTTTCTGTGGCTAACCACAAGCCTCCGTCGTGATCAACGGCCATGCCCGTGGTAAAACTCGAGCAAATACTCATTGGGTCTAGTGTGTATGGATAAAGCTGGGCGCCGTCGTAACGATAGAGATTATCTCCGGCGAACCACATCATACCGTCATGATCCTGAATAATTAGTGGTAGGTGATTATGTGGGCTGGCGCCGTCAGCAAAGGCCTCAAATACATGCTCAAATTTCAACTGCGGCACATGTGGAGTTTCATCGCTCAGATTTCCAAGCGTATCCGCCTGCAATAACAATGGCAAAAAGACTATGGGAATCAAGCATCCATTTATGTGGGGTTGGTGCGATTTGGCACGGGTAGTTATATCCCGAAAGACAATATTAAAAAAGACTAATGTGAATCGCATGCCCAATTTACAGATGGCTATCATTAAGTACTCTTATAACAATCATAATGGCTATTCGCTCCAGTTATCACCCTAATAAGAGGTCGTCTAAAAGGTGATTTATTTGTAAAAGTCAGGACCGATATATGCTTCTACGTTTTCTGAAAACTTCCCTCTTACGTAAAGTACCGCTCGGAAACCGATTTAGTTCAGGTGAGTCAGATCTGGAGCCTATTATTAGGCGTTGCAGTCGCGCAATGTCGATGAGCAAAAAACAATGGCGCCCCCACCAAGGGAGGAACGCATTTGCAAAGATACCCTATCGCCCCCCTTCAGTTATAAGCGGTATTGTTATCGCATCCTATTTTTAATTATATTCGCCTTTTACTTATTGGCTAGACAAGTTTTCCCTCTGCATTAAATAAGTATTGTGTGACACATGTATCATATTTTAATTTTCACCTATTGCCTCCACATTCTCTGCACATTCTGCATTTAGCTTAGCAGTAACTAGACGCTTTCTTCATCTGGACTAAGAGCATTGCAGGAAAACGACGTCTAATAATATTGAGAGCGCAGATATTGGATCATTTTTCAACGCCCTCCTTGAAACCCGCAGCTAATTTTAATAATAGTAAAATCTGTAGAGGATTATATATGGTGATTTTTAGGCCTTTAAATACAAGCCATCTTAGATATTTAGTTTCAAAGCTCCCCGTACCAATTGTGGCGGCTTTAGCTTTAACTTTGGCGGGATGTAACGGTGGTATCGATAGCGGACAGACTAGTTCCTCGAGCGTATCATCAATCTCGATGCAGAGTTCTTCGTCAATCTCGATGCAGAGTTCTTCGTCAATCTCGATGCAGAGTTCTTCGTCAAGTTTAAGTCGCGCTGAAGTAATTATCGTCGAATCAGAGAATTATGATCGCTTTTCTGACGTATCTTTAGAAAATGAAGGAGGGTGCGGCGGTGATGTCGAGGTTGACATGGTAGCCGTTACTCCTGGTTCGCCAGGGCGGTGCGATATAGGCTATACGAATGCCGGTGAGTGGCTGGAATATGATGTGAATATTCCTGAAAGCGGAAACTACCGCCTATTTCTAGCACTAGCATCTGCTAACGCAAACCGTATTGCTAATTTGAGCTTAGATGCAACGCCTTGGGCGACGCTCACTGTTCCTATGGACGGCTGGAGTATCTACAGCGACATTCCCGTAGAAATGTTTTTAGGGCAGGGCATTCATACCATTCGAATTACATTTACGACAGGGGAAACAAATTTTGATGCGCTTCGCTTTGAGCTTACAGATGATGCGGCGTCTAGTTGGGTTGATTGCGCCAAAGAAAAGCAAGTGTGTGACTTTTCTGGGACAAAGCGCGTAAGGTACGGTGTGGGGGATAGTTGGGCCGAGGGCGTTTATACCAGCACTGTAATGTGCGGTAATGCAACGTTTGGTGACCCTATCTCCGGCAAAGGTAAGGTATGTCAAGTGGCTGATATCGCCTGGGTAGATTGTGCCATAGAGAATGCCGTATGCGATTTCCCTGGCACTAAAATTGTACGCTACGGGGTAGAGCCAAACTGGAGCGAAGCAACATTTACTGACTCTGTGGTTTGTAAAAATAGTGTTTTTACGGACCCTGCTCCAACGATTAAAAAAGTATGCCAAGTCACTAACGCTACAAGCACAAACTTCTTGCCAAATATTAATGCTATTCCAAGCCAGCCTAATACTGGTGGGGCCGAACTCCACAGTCAGGTTATCCAGAAAATCTGTGTCTTATGCCACAGTGACACTAGCTTGGCAAAAAATTCGAATCTGATATTCATTCAAGGCGATAACTCACTGGCACAAAGCACGAACCTTGCCTCGTTAGATATCTACGCGCTCAACGAAACCCCATTAAAAGTGCTTAACAAAGTAAAAGGTCTAGATATGCATGGTGGCGGGGAGCAGCTCGTAAGTACGCAACCTGAGTATATGCTGCTATTGGATTATTTAGAGGTGCTAACCGGCGAGAATTTACAAAACACCACGCCACTAACTGACGTAGTTAAGGAATCACCCGAGAGTAGTTTTCGTCGAGCAAGTTTACTGCTAACGGGTAAGGTGCCATCAAGAGTTGAGCTTGATAATTTACAAAACGCAACCGACTCAACCTTACGCAGCGCTTATCTAAAACTGATGAACGGGCAAGAGTTCAAAGAATTCATTAAGCGAAGTGCCAACGATAAACTTTTGGTGCGCAGTGAATTAATTAACCGTACATTGTTCCAGGCTATGCGTGACTATTACAAAGTATACGATGACAAGATTGTGTTGAAGCGAGACGCCACTGGCAGAATTATTGATTGGGACGAGGCCTATGGTTACCGTGTTGATAATGAAGTTGCTGAAGCACCGCTGGAGTTGTTTTCTTATGTCATTCAAAATAATAAGCCATATACCGAAGTGCTCACGGCAAATTACACCATGGTCAGCAAAGAGTTGGCCACTGTCTTTAAAACCGGCCTTTCACCGGCCGCTGGGACTTTTGTACCAGCTGTTAACCGAGGGCAATCCGTCACTTGGGCCGGCGCCTATGAAAACGCCAATCCCGCGCGTGATTGGTCAAAGGCTGTTGAGTTAAGCGCTATGCCCCATGCTGGTGTATTAACTGATCAAGCGTTTTTAATTCAATATCCAACCACTGCAACTAACCGCAATCGGGCCCGCTCTAGATGGACCTATATGCACTTTTTGGGTGTAGATATTGAAAATTCAACGGCGCGCACAATCGATTCATCTGCACTCGCGGACAAAGATAATCCAACCCTGAAGAATCCTGCATGTACCGTGTGCCATGAGCGAATGGACCCAGTTGCGGGCGCATTCCAGAGCTACAGTGATCGTGGCTATTACCGCGCTGGGCCTGGGGGGCTAAACTCACTAGATTATGACTATAGGAAGACTTCAGATTATACAAAAGGGGATGTTTGGTATTCCACTATGCTTAAGCCGGGTTTTGACGGTAAGGTTTTTGACCCCGCTAAGGATTCTATGCAAGAGCTAGCCAAGAGTATGGTTGCAGACAAGCGCTTTGCTGAAGGCACTATTAAATTTTGGTGGCCGGCAATTTTTGGTGAGCATTTTATTGAAGACCTGGATGAGAACGATCAGGTTAAGTATGACGCTAAAACGGCTACGTTAAAAACCCTGTCGGAAAGGTTTAGAGCGAGCAATTATAATTTCAAGTCACTTCTGGCTGATATTTTCATGAGTGATTGGTTTCGCGGCATGGAAGAAAATCCTAGCGCGCCGAGCAATTCTGAGGTGGGGTTCTATACCGGTGGGAAGCGCTTATTAACACCGGAGGAGCTGTACAATAAAACACTGTCAATAAGCGGCGTAAAAGATTCGACACTACTCGATGAGCTAATGTTATCTTTTGGCGGCATGGATTCTGTCGGTACCCCCACGCGTCAGCGAGACATTAACCACATGATGCTGCGTGTTGCAGAGAGGCATGCACTTGTAAATAGCTGCACGATTGTTGCGTCAGAGTTTAATAAACCAAGAGATCAACGCTTGTTATTTACTCAAATAGAGCGCGATACAGTTTTAAGTGATGGCATTATCGCGCAACAAGTTGTTGTTTTAATTGAGCGCACACAAGGTATTGTTGCAAGCTCAAGTTCACCGTTTGTAACACAGTACGTAGATTTGTTTAAGAAGCTAGTGACGCAAAAAGCCGCACGTGGCGAAAAGTTCCTAGATGAAAAAAATACCACCTGTAATTATAACTCGAACGGTAAATCACGAGCGCAGTGGGCTTCAGATAATAACCATAGTTTAGGTGCATGGCGCGGTATGTTAGTCGCGTTGATGGCAAACTATAACTACCTTTACGAATAGGACTGTAATCATGAATCGACGACGTTTTATCAAAGTGGCGGGATTAAGTGGAGCGGCATCATTATTACCTGCGACTTCAATGCAGTTATGGGGTGCGCCGCAATCAAATTACAATGGTTTATACTTTTTACACCTATTTGCCGATGGCGCATGGGACCCAACGAGTTTTTGTGACCCTAAAGATGACCCAGTGATGAATACGTGGGCAACGTCCGGAAATGTGCTTTCAGCGGGGAACATAAATTATGCGCCAATTGCGGATAACGATAATTTTTTCAAAGCACATCATAAAAAAACATTAGTTATTAATGGCATAAATGCACGCACGAATGCTCACTCTGCTGGTCGTTTATATCACTACACTGGGTCACAAAAAAGTACGGCACCAGGTCTAGCTGCAATGCATGCCTATGAGCATGGGCAAGGGCTTGCTATGCCCATCATGACCAATTCGACGATCTTAACCGCTGGAATCGTGGCTCCGACCTTAATTAATAAAGGTACGTTCAGTTTAGTGGACACTAATTTGTCTGTCGCGACTAATGCTTCTTCACCTGATTTTTTACCTCAGGAAGATCTAATTAGCGTTAAACTATTGCGAGAAATGCAAGCTGAGTCGTTAAAGCTTAGTCAATATCAGTTGCCGAAGCAGCAGCGTCAAATCGATGACTATTATGCAGCCGTAATGGCCGATACCACGGGGTTTTCTCAATTAAGTGACGTGCATACAAGCCTGCAAGACACGGACTCATCTTTGACTGAGGAAGAAAAAGCCGTGAAGTTCGCGGTGTCAGGTTTTCGCAGTGGACTTGGAGTTTCGGCTAGTATTGCGCTTGGAAAGTTTGACTCGCACACAAATCATGACTCAATTGCCAGTCGGCAGTTTCGACTTTTTACCGATATCATTACATCTGCTTGGTATTACGCGGAGCAGGCAGGTATTGCTGATCGCTTAGTAGTATATGTGAGCAGTGATTTTGGTCGACAGCCTTACTACAATGCGCAGGGCGGTAAAGATCATTGGCCTATTGGCAGTAGTTTGTTGATGAAAATGGGGGAGGCTTGGTCTAATCGTGTGGTGGGAGCTACTACCGCAGGGCATGCACAGCAAAAAATAAATCCAACAACGCTTAAAGTCGATAATGCTAATGGCGTAGATATAGAGCCAAAGCATGTGCATGAGACGCTACGTGGTATGTTGGGATTAAGCGGAACAGCAATTGCAGACCGCTTTCGACTTGATACGAATGAACATTTCGATTTATTAAACCCCAACTTAAATACCTAGCCTTGGAAAGCCTAATGGGCGTACACGGAATAAGTTGCTGGAATTTGGGGTTGTGAGTGCTTGCTTGCAGAGTCTGGCTATTTGAATCGCGCCTAGTAGCTAGCCGCCCTTTATTGGAAAAAAGGCTCAGCTAGCATGGGAGGACTGCTAGCTGAGCCTTTCATTAATATGATGAGGGATTGGGCAAAGGATTGCTCGATTACGTCCCTTGTTCTTGGCGAGATACAGGGCTTGATCTGCGCGCTTAAATGCGCTATCAATTTCCTCCCCCTCTAATATCTGCGTTACACCAATACTGGTGGTAATCGCTAATGCGATTGAGTTGTTAATATCCTTTGGGGCCGTATCAATAGGTTTATCTGAAATCACGCAGCGCAATTTTTCCGCCATAATCATCGCCCCGTCCTGAGTGTTGTGGTGCGCCACGATAACAAACTCTTCTCCCCCCCACCGGGCGATTAAGTCTGTATTTCGCAAGTTATTTACCAACTTTATGGCAAAGTCCTTAAGTATAACGTCGCCGACATCGTGACCATAGCCGTCATTGACTTGTTTAAAGTGGTCTATATCTAAGACATATAAATACGCTTGTTGTTTGTCAAAGGTCGTTGTTCTGGAAAGCGCTTTGTACAACCCCGCACGATTGTATACGCCGGTTAAAGTGTCTTTGCTTGATGTGGTTTCAAGAGTTTTAAAATCGGACTCTAAGGTTCGCAGGTTATCTTCCATTTCTGATAGGTGGAGCGCGTATCGTCGCTTCTCTCTCCACAAGCTCCAGACTCTGAAAGCCCCCTCAAGCAATGCAAAAGTCAACCACAGTATCAAAATACTAAAATACAAGTCCTCTTTATGAACCCACAGGCCCACTGCAAATAGTTGATTTATTGTATAGACTGACTCGGTCTTGCTTGCATCCCCGTTAGTACTTAGACCAATTTCCACAACATTATCGATACCGCGGTGTATTTGTGACCGTTGTATATAATTTTGATAAAGCCACCAATCGGCCAAAATGAAAGAATTTAGCGGCACTGTGATTGTTTGACCAAGCTCACCTTTATCTAAAAATGTATATATGTATTGTTGCTTCGGAACGCTGCTAAAGTCGTGCAGCTGCTCATCGGCATTGCGATAAAAAAGAATTAATGTTTTATCGTCACCCTTATAATTTACATTAATAACAATATCACTATATCCCGTTAAATTAATGCCCGCTGGGAGATACTGTCCATCGTGAAACTTAATGGAAATACCGCAGTAGTTGTCGCTTTTGGGGCCATCAATAAAACAACGGTAGTTGTAACCTGCTCGGTCAAGCCATTCGACTTTTGAACTCCCCCCCTTACTCGCATCACTATAGACGTCAACCTGTATGCGATCTTCCGTCAACAGGTTAAGCCGTTTAAGTGGAACAAAGGGGTACCCAAGCAAAGCAACTCCTGTAAGAAGGAATAACAGTACGCGCAATTTTGTAATAAAGGCATAAGGCATAAGGCATTAGGTGTATACGTATCAATAGTTAGCTTACTCATAAGTGTAGTCAAAGATTGAGCAACGACTAAGGCATGAACTGTCGTCAATTATTGTATGAGTAGATGGGGCTTTAGTGTCTGCTCTAAGCAATTTTCTTTTCAAGGCAAGCATTCAACGGTATGTGTGAGCGGCGTCTGTGCGCAGGCTCACAAATTGGGCATGCCTCGTTATTTCTCCACAATGTGTACACATTTGATGATTAACCTCTGTCACTAGTGGAATTTATTCCAATCGAAGGCGCGTTTTGTCTGTAAAACGCGCAATTAACAATAAATACACGTTGAGGGTTTCAACATGGTGAATGGTTTCTCACGCTTTTCTCATACAGCCAGACAGTTGGCGGTGGGCTATGCGGCTTTTGTACTGGTGGGCTGTGTTGCGCAGCCGACCGATGTGGATAGCAGCTCTGCCGATACTGCCGTTTCCAGCGTCTCATCCACTGTTACGCCGAGCTCTGGCGCCGCAGTTAGCAGCCAAGCTATGCAGCCGAGTGAAACATCAAGCTGTGAACAGCCGATCAACCTCGCTGCAGGGCTTACGGCTGTAGGCTCCAGTGTGGATGTTAATGTACCTGAGGCTACCCCGAGCCTTGCCTTTGATGGTGACGCGACGACGCGCTGGTCCAGTGACTATACCGATAATGAGTGGTTATCTGTTGATCTGGGCAGCGAAGCCGTTATTTGTGGATTTGCCTTAAGCTGGGAAGATGCTTTTGGGCGTGCCTATAATCTGGAAACGTCAATGAACGGTAGCCAATGGCAAACCGTAGCGTCGATGACGAACAGTGACGGCGGCGAAGATGAAGTCTCGCTTGCAGCTCCGGTATCGGCCCGTCACATTCGCCTTGTCGGTATTGAACGCGGGACCGAATGGGGTTATTCGCTGTGGGAACTTAAAGTGATGGGCGCACACGATGGCCCACCCGTAGCGAATATTACGCTGCCCGGTAATGCCATCGCTGGTGAAGCTTTAGCCTTTAGTGGCAGCACCAGCATTGACCCCGGCGGTAATATTACTCAATACGCTTGGCGTTTTGGTGACGGTGCAACAGCACAAGGCGCCGAGGCTACGCACAATTACAGCATGGCTGGCAATTATTCAGTGACGCTTACGGTTACCGATAATGACGGCAATGTTACAAGCCAAGTTGTGTCAATTTCTGTGCGTGAAAACGTCATGGGTGGCAAGACATTCTATGACGCCCAATGTGCAGCTTGCCATGGTGATAACGGTGAGGGCAGCAATTTTGGTACGCCACTAAGCGCGGCCAAATGGCAGGGTAAGGTTGATGATTTAGCCCAAACAATTGACCTCACAATGCCCAAAGGTAATATCCAAAAATGCCAAGGTATTTGTGCCACCAGTGTTGCGGCCTACATCATGACATTTGCGCCGGCAACCGCCATGGATTGCGATAATAAAGAAGCGCCATTACCCCGTACCTTGCGCCTTCTGACTAACCGCGAATATCAAAACTCCATTAATGATTTATTTGCAGTGCCCGCATTAACAACAATTACTGCCAGCTTCCCTGGTGGCGTTCGTATTCATGGTTACGACAACAACGCCTTTGCCGAAAGCGTGAGTGAAGCGCGCATTGGTGTTTACTGGGATGCCGCAAACACGATTGCTAACGCAGTTATTGAAAACCGGTTTGATGCCATCGTGGGCTGCGATCAGCTCAATACTAACTGCGCCAGTACGTTTGTTGCAGATATGGGCCGCAAAGTATTCCGCCGTCCATTAAGTAATGAAGAGCAGGGCGCTTATGTTGATATTTTCTTAAGTGGCGGCAATGCGCGCGAGGGTGCTGTTAAAGTCATTAAGGGTTTTTTGATTTCGTCTAACTTCCTTTACCGACCCGAACAAGGTGTTGCTAATGGCGACCATTTCACATTAACCCCCTGGGAAACGGCTACCTTATTGGCTTATACCTTTTCGGGGACTACACCGGATAATACTTTATTAAATGCGGCACAAAATAATCAATTGCAAACACGCGCCCAACTGACTACGCAGGTGCAACGTTTGCTAAGTTCGCCCAAGGCGAATGCTGCCATTGTGGATTTTTCGCGGCAGTGGTTAATGTTATTTGATTTTAAAGATGTCACTAAAGATACGCGTGTTTACTCAGGCTTTACCCCAGCGGTAAAAGCCGGCATGGAAGAGGAATTCCAACAGTTTGTTCAGAGTGTGTTCTTGGGTGAAACAACGCAATTCCGTGATTTGTATGTTAGCGATTACACCTTTGCGAATAGCGCCTTAGCCGATTACTACGGTTTGAACGGTGCATCGAACAATACCGCACGCATTGCCACCAACGGTGAGCGCGGCGGCATTTTAAAACTCGGCGCACTGCTTGCGCGACAAGGTAAAGCCAACGATACATCACCCGTACTGCGCGGCGTATTTTTACGTAAACACTTGTTGTGCCAGCCGATGCCTTTACCGGATGCAACGCTGGAAATTAGCATTCCCATGCCGGTTCCTGGTGTTAGCCCACGCGAGCGTTTCTCTCAACATTCGGCCGATCCAACTTGCGCGGCTTGCCACCAATATATTGATGATGTTGGTTTCGGATTCGATACCTTTGATGGTGCCGGTAAAGCCGTAGCCAACCCCGATGATGTGGGTATTCTTACTGGCCTTAATTCACTCACAGCGCCAGATGTACACCCCTTTAAGGGCGTGCATGAATTGTCGGGCATATTATCCGAGGCCAATAGTGCAGCGGCTTGCATGATCGAAAACTTTCAAATTTATGCCACCGGGCAAGAGCATCAAGATGCTTGCACCGTGCAAACCACTACCGAGCGTTGGCAGAATGGTGGTTACAGTTTCGAACAGCTTTGGTCGGAAATTGTTTCGGCTAATACCTTTTTAATTCGCGAATAGTCGGCCAGGAGATAACACTATGAAAAGACGTGATTTAGTAAAATTGACTTCAGCCGCCTTCGCAGGCGTGCAATTACCTTTGCATTTAACCTTGGCTCGGTCTGCAATGGCGCAAACCTCAGGCACGCGACCTAAACGTGTGATGTTTGTTTTTACGCCACACGGCGGTGGTCCCTCGTGGGACCAACCCAACCTGTGGCACCCAGATAACCAATTGTCACTCAATGAATTTTCGCGCCCGATGGAAAGCGTTAAAAACAGAATGTTGTTTATTGATGGCATGTCTATGTACGGTAACCCGCACAATCTTGGTGATGGCCACAAGCAAGGTAACCGCAAGGCATTAACCGCGAATGGCAACGATTCTCTCGATATTGTGATTGGCGATCATTACCGTAACGATACGCCTTTTGGCTCGGTGCAAATGGGCGTAATGCCTAACCGTTTCGACAACCACGACACACCTTCGTATCGCAATGGTCAGCAAGTGCCTTTTTGGGATAATGCCAAGGCATTGTATAACCAGCTATTTTCGGCGGGCGGAGGCAGCACGTCCGGCGGCAACCCGGACGCCGATGTTTTATCGAATGCTACTGCAGAACTTGCGCGCCTACAGCGGCAGTTAGGTCAGCTTGAGCGCGAGCGTTTAGAGCAACATGCCGATGCGCTTGCACAGTTAGAGCAGCGATTAAATGCAATTCCAAGTCAGGATTGCAAAACCCCTTCGGTTAATTTTAATGGCGTTCCCGACAACAATCCCAATGCTGAAAACAGCATTAATGAAATATCCCGTGCAATGCAACAAATTGCTGCGCAGGCAATTTCGTGTGATTTAACGCGGAGTATTAACTTTCTTTTTGGCCACGAAGCTAACGGTATTCGCCTACCAGGTTTTAGCGCATACGATCACGATGCTTCGCATAACGACCTTAATGGCGAGTGGAAGCGCTATCGTATTTACTGGGCCGAGCAGCTTAGAGATTTAATCAACACGCTAGCGAGTACTGCCGACGGGGCGGATTCTGTATTGGATAACACCCTGTTAATGCATTACAGCGAAATTGGACATTCGAACAGTCACGATTTTAACCGCGTGCCTTTTTTCTTAGCGGGTGGTGATGCCTTCGGATTAAAAACCGGTAAAAAAATCACCTACAACTACAACGGTAACTACGACCCGAATGGCGAGCCACATTCACATTTACTCGCCACCATCGGTAGGCGAATGGGTTTGAATATGACAAGTTTCGGTGACGGTAATCGTACGCTAAATAACGAGGGTGATTATTTTACGGGGTAGGGCAAACACCGCCTCCTTAACGCCACCGTATTGCTATGCGGTGGTTTTTTCTCATACATTAGGGACGTCGCAATAATAGTTTATCCCTGGTAACTATTCAGCCATGCTCAAATAGACCGGCAAGCTGATCATTTTCTGGGCCGCTCAAGCCATCGGCAACTGCTCCTGCGTTGCTCTAATAAGTGACATCCATGTCACGATCCTTGGGCGCTATGCAAGCGCTCCTGACGCTTGAATTCCCAGAAAATAATCAACTCGCCTTTTTGTGAGCATTATTTCGAACCCACCTGAATAGTTACTATCCATGGGTGAAATATTTTTTCCTCGTCGCTTAATTGAAGTATTGCTTTGCATTGGGAAGCGATACGGCTCTGAGGTTTTATGAAGCGAATAATAATTCCAAGTTGTCTTCTCTCGGCATTAACGGCCTGCACAGGCCAAGAAATAACGACAAGCTCAAGCATTAATTCAGTCAGTACGGTTAATAGCAGCAGTTCATTAACCACGATTTCTTCGGCATTCTCATCAGTAGCATCTTCAGTTTTTGCTAGCAGCGTAAACGCGCAATCGAGCGCTCCGATGGTGGTCAATCTTTGCGATGGTATCAGCGATAATATTGCAATGAATAGACCGGCAATAGCCTCGTCGTTAGACCCTAATGTAGACGGTGTAACAGCGAATGACGCTTTTGATGGCGATCTTACAACGCGTTGGTCCAGTAATTACGAGGATAACCAATGGGTACAAGTCGATTTAGGTGCGCCAGCTTTATTGTGTGCAATAGACCTTCAGTGGGAAGCCGCTTACGCCAGTGCCTATGAAATACTCACCTCTAATGACGGCGAGCAATGGCAAAGCGTATTAAACAATTCGGAGAATAATGGCGGCCTAAATCAAGCACAATTTCCGCTCAACACCCTCGCTAGATACGTCCGTATTCAAGGCCAAGAACGCGCTACCGAATGGGGAATTTCCTTGTGGGAAGTTAATGTTGCTGGGGATTACCAAGGCTTGCCTGTTGCTGCGTGGTCTTATGGAGACAGCAACAGTACGCTGGCTGGTCCGCACCTATTAACCGAAGGCGACAGCGCACAACTTAATGCCGACGCCAGTTTTGATAATGGCGGCATGATTACAGCCTACAGCTGGACCGAGCTAAATGGCGAATGGTCCGCTAATGGACAGCAGGTTAATTTCCCTGGCAATACTATTGGTGATCATCAAATACGCCTGACAATAACGGATAACGACGGCAATAAAGCCATGGCAGATGGCACTATTACCGTTAAGGCTGCCAGCACCATGGGCAACCCCATTTGCCAAAGCGCTTACATTTGTGAAGGTTTTGAAAACGGTTTTGGCAGTGGGCGTAAAGTAGGGGGCCGAGGTAGTATTGATACTAGCCAAGGCGCCAATGGTTCTGGTGCGGCTTTTCATTACAATACTGATCAAAATGGCGGCAATGCTTGGGTAGAATTTGCCAATACGGCATTTAATAGCACACCCGAGGTTTGGGTCAGTTATTACCAAAAAGTCACCAAAACCCCAGTGCCAACAAACTGGTACGGTTTGATTAGTTCTGCCGCATCAGAATTTCCAGCATTTCGTATAGGCACACAAAAATACGCTGAAAATTTAGGCGCCAACGGTGTTTTAGGTAATTGGTCTTGCTGGAATGGCCATCCGTGCCCAGCGGGTTTTCCTGCCGGTTACGATCAGTCAATCGATCCACCGGGTGGCCGGCGCACGCTACCGAATAATGAATGGGTGTGCATTGAAATTCAGTTGAAAAAAGGCCCCGTTGTTTCAGTTTATTTAACCCCAAGCCTACGTGATGATATTCCTGATGGCGGCGCATATTTCCGCGATTCTGCCGCACCGGGTCAATTTCCTGTAGAGGTTGTGAAACTGGGCTACAACCCACAAAGCGACAGCCTTGAAGGTTGGATTGATGATGTAATTATTGCCCCAGAACGCCCAGGCTGCGCACGCTAAAACGTTTGAACTCAACTCAAATCTAAATACACCTAAGGGTGTATTTAGATTGTTTTAAAAACTGCTTACTGTGGCTAACTTAATAGCTATTATATTCAATTATAGAATGTCGCATACTAAACAGTATTGGACATAGTGATAGCTGTATTGCCCTGTCTTTGAGTGGCCAGTTATGAATGGCGCGATCTAAGTACTGACAACTACGCAATTGCGGCCGTCCTTCTTGGCTTGGTAAAGTGCTATATCGGCACGCTTGAAGAGTTCATCGAAGGTTTCATCTGGATTAGCATTCGCTATTCCAACACTAACTGTGATACTTAGTGTCTCCTCGTTCTGTTCAAATAGATGCCGGCCAATTACTTCGCGTAATTCATTACCTTGCGAGCGGGCTATATCTGTAGGCACATTATCGCAGACCAATAAAAATTCCTCGCCGCCCCAGCGGGCAAGGTTATCTCGGTTGCGTACGGCGCGACCAATAACTTCAGAAAAGGTTTGTAAAATGCGATCACCAGTATCGTGGCCAAGGCTATCGTTAATGCGCTTAAAATGATCAATATCAAATAACATAATGCAAATCGGAAAGCGCTGATTATCCTTGCTGTTTTTAAAACGTAGCGCCATTGCCTGCTGTAGGCCCGTACGGTTTAGTAGCCCCGTTAAAGAGTCCGTAGTGGATAATATCTGGTACTCCTCAGACTTCGTGCGCAAATTCACATACCGTTTGCGCATATACAGCGCAGCAAATACCAACAATCCATAGCCCAGATAAGCCCATCCAGTTCTCCAAGGTGGCGGTGTGATGGTGATATCAATGGTCGCGTCTTTAACACTAGCAACACCCGCATTGGTCTTTGCGCGTACCCTAAAGGTATAAATACCCGGGTCCAAGTTAGTGTAGGTTGCACTGCGGCGGGTTCCTACATCATTCCAATCGCGATCAAATCCATCAAGTTTGTACCAATAGCGATTCTGATGGGAGGCATTAAAATTAAGGGCGGCAAAATCAAAAGCAAACATCGAGTCCTCGTAACTGAGGGTAAGATCACTTGTATGTTCAATGGCGTAAACTAGAGGAGAAGCCAACCCCCCTACTTTCACTTCTTGATTAAGAATACGTAATTGCGTGACAACAACTTTTGGTGGGGCTTGATCGCGATCAACATTCTCCGGCAAGAACACGGTAAGCCCTTCCGAACTGCCTATATACAATTCACCACTTTCTGCAAGCAATGAAGAGTTGCGATTGATATTACTCCCCGCAAGTCCATCAGATTTTCGTAACACCTTAATGGCAAAACTGGTGGCGTCAATTCGAGCTAGTCCAGCGGGCGTGCCCGCCCAAATAGACCCTTCTCGATCCTCAACCAAGGTGGATATATGCCTTGAAGGCAGACCTTCCTTAAGGCTAAACGTGTGGAAAATATCAGTATTTGGGTCGAGTACACTAATCCCGCCTTCGGCAGTTCCAGCCCAAATACGCCCTACCTTATCTTCTAAAATCGAGATAACATTATCGTTACCGAGCGAGTCGGGATTATCCGGCTCGTGCCGGTAATTGATAAAGGTTTGTGTGTCTTTATTGAAGCGCCCAAGTCCATCGTGAGTCCCAACCCACAGGTTACCTTTGCGATCAGGTAAAATGCGCCATACGTGATCATACGGCAGCGAGTTAACGTCTTCTGGGTTATTATGAAAATGACGAAAACTGTCGCTTTTACGAAGATACTGGCTCATGCCGCCTTGATGAATGGCCCCTATCCATAAGTCATTGTCGTTATCGAGAGTGACGTTCCATATGTGGACGCCAATGAGGCTGTCTTCTTTTCCTGGCTCTGGATAATAATTCTTAAATTTACCTGTTTTCTTGTCAAAATGGTGTAAGCCGCCAGACCAACTGCCAACCCATAAAGTACCGTCAGCGTCCTCGGCGAGCCCAATAATAGCTCCAAAGCGGAGTTTATCCGGGTCTTTAGGGTTTGGGGCGTAACGCGTAAATTGATCAGTTTTTGGATTATAGGCGTTAAGGCCATTTTCAGTGCCAATCCAGATAATGCCGTCACGATCCTGAAGCAAGGAAAGTACACCGTTATGGTCGAGGCTATTGGGATTGTCTGGTTGATGCGTTAAAGTTCGAAACCGAGCTTTTGCGGCATCATAAAAATTGATGCCTGTGGGCACTACGCCTATCCATAAATTACCGTCACGATCTCCGTAAATACGACGTAGTTGATCGGAAATAAGGGTTGTTCGGTCGTATACATGATGCCGCAAGTGCAAAAAATCATCTGTTTCTTCTTGATACAATGCTAAACCACCGTGATCTGTGGCAACCCAAAGGTTGCCATGAGAATCTACGTGGACATCACTAATAATATCACTGCCAATAGAGCGAGGATTGTCGTGATTGTGGCGGTAAGTACGAAATTTCCGGCCATCCTCCAGCAATCGTGCTAAACCATAACCGCGGGTGGCAACCCAAATGCGGCCCTTGTTGTCTTCGACGATACGAACAATATTGTTGTGCATAAGTGAATCGGGATCATCTGGATCATTAAGCCAATGCTGAAAGGTTTTTGTGACAGGATCGAAACGGCTAATGCCATTGCCTGCTGTGCCAATCCAGACTTGATCATTAGCGCCCACAAATAAACTGGCGACACGTTTATCGCCGATACCACGAGGTTGATTTTTATCGTAGGTGAAGTGACGTGCATGAGTGCGCTCGGCGTTAAATACTGTAAAGCCCGCATCCGTTCCGATATAAAGGTTGTTACGACTATCTACCGCAAGCGCCGCAACAAAATTTGATAACAGTGTCAGACCTAATACGCTAGACGTTCCAATAGTTGTAAAGTCGTCAGTTTCACTATTATAACGGCTAAGACCCGCGCTAGTGGCAAGCCACAACACTCCATCGCGGTCTACCTGCATATCGGTTACCCAAGTACTGGCCAAGCCACGTGGGTCTTTTGCATCGGCGGTGTAAAATTTAAAGTCATGGGCATCGTAACGGGCAAGTCCAGATTCGCCACCAAACCAAAGAAAACCCGCGTCATCCTGCACAATGGAAAATACGACACCAATCCCCCCCTTCTCCTCTTCCGCGCCCGTTAACAGGCGTTGAAAACGCATATTATCCAGCATTTTTTGGTTATTAACCTCAGATGCCGCCAAAACGTTTTTGCCGCTCACACTCAAATCAACGACCAATGCACCTATAAAGGCACTGATAAACCATTTGTAAATAGGGCGATATTGGTTAGAGCCAAGCCAAAGCAAGAACACTAATATCACGATCAAAGGTGCTGACATAGGCAATTTTTCAAGAGGTATACAGACTTGTGCAAGCTCTTTCAATAGCTCCTCAAAGTTAAAAGCGTGAAAACATCCAAGAACGAGGGCATTTCATGCATTGAGGTCGACACTAAAGGTTTGAACCACTTTAAAGAGCATAGCTCAACCTTAGGTGGTCCGCCGAGCACTTCAATTCTGTATTTTCGCGAGCTGATAGGTCTACGGCCGTCGCGTTGAAGGGTTCGCTTTAGGGGCGAGGCAATAAAAGCTTGTCCAATTAGACGAGGGCGCCTGCTTTCTCAATAAGGCGCTCGAAGGGGCGCATGCCGGGCCCTGCAGCGATATTTAGTGGATATGGAGGAAGCCCCCTCTTATGGTTTATAGCCTACAGCAAGATTTGCACTAACATACGCAGGCCAGTGATAAGTAATACAACAGCAAAGATCTTTTTAAGCTTTATCGAATCTAAAGTTCCAGCCAGGAATGCCCCCATCGGAGCAAATAGTATGGTAAGTGGCACAATACACACGAAACCAACAATGTTGATTAACCCCAGTGTACCAACTGGAGCGTCAGCTGGTGTATTGCCCACTAACAACATTATCATTGCGCCCGGCAAGGAAATGATTAAGCCTATTGCTGCTGCGGTGCCAACAGCCTTATGGGCTGAGTAGTTGTACAGGGTTAGTAAAGGAACAGAAATAGTGCCTCCACCAATACCGACCATCGAGCTAAAAAAACCAACGGATGTGCCCATTGTTGCTTGTCCTGCTTTACCGGGTAATTGTTCGTAAAACGCGGGCTTCCCTGCTCTCAACAGCATATTCAGTGCAGATGAAGTGGCAATCACACCAAACAATACCGTAAGCCAGTTACCGTCGACACGTGTCACCAACCAACTACCAGTCAGTACACCCAAAAGAATGAATGTGGCCCAGCGTTTTAAAAGGTCAAAATCTACATTCCCTTTTTGCATGTGCGAACGAATTGAGCTAATAGATGTGGGCACTATTGTGGCCAGTGATGTTGCTGTTGCTACCGCCATTGCAGTTTCTGGTGAAGCGCCAAATTTTTGAAATAAGAAAAACAGCACTGGCACAATGACGATGCCACCGCCTACACCTAATAAGCCAGCAAGAATACCCGCGAATGCCCCAGTCGCGACCAAAGCAAAAAAGGTAGCTATATTATTTGTTATAAATTCTATGATGATCATTAATAACCACTTCAATTGTAACGTCCAGCGTCATTAGGGACGAGGGAGCCTGTTTTCTCAGCAAGGCACTCAAATAGGCGCATGCCGGGGCCTATATGGATATAGGTCATTAGGGTAACGCATCGGGGCAGGAGCCCCTTATTAGACATTGCAGGAGCATAATGTCGTGGAGCAGTTACCGAGGCATGTAACGCTTTGAACAACGCCGTTGAGGAGACAGGCAACAAGTATTATTGGATAAAGTATTTTTTCCTCGGCCCTTATATCGGAAAATATACTTAGGGCCGTACACCCAGGAATTCAAAAACGGAAAGTTATTTTATGCACGCCCCTTATCTAAACAGAGAGCTCTCTTCTTACAATCTCCGTTCCAGCTCGCAAGGCATTTAACTTGCCTCTTGCCACTTCACGCGACAGTGGCGCCATGCCACAGTTGGTACAAGGATACAATTTATCGGCATCAACATGCTTAAGAGCTTGCCGCAAAGTTGTGGCGACTTCTTCGGGAGTCTCAATGGTATCGCTTGCCACATCAATGGCACCGACCATAACTTTTTTACCTCGTATGAGTTCTAGTAACTCGATCGGCACACGGGAGTTGTGACACTCTAATGAGATAATATCGATATTCGATTTTTGTAACTTTGGAAAAATCTCTTCGTATTGTCGCCATTCGGCACCAAGTGTAAGTTTCCAGTCTGTGTTTGCTTTGATACCGTAGCCGTAGCAAATATGCACCACCGTTTCGCAGTTAAGACCCTCTATAGCTCGTTCTAAGCAATCAATTCCCCACTCACTAAATTCATCAAAAAAGACATTAAATGCAGGCTCATCAAACTGAATAATATCAACACCCGCAGCCTCCAATTCTCTAGCTTCTTGATTGAGGATTTTGGCAAATTCCCAGGCTAGATTTTTCCGACTCTTATAGTGATTGTCATAAAGCGTATCTACCATTGTCATTGGGCCTGGCAGAGCCCATTTAATAGGTTGATCAGTTTGTTGACGTAAAAACTTTGCATCTTCTACAAATACCGAATTTGGTCTACTGACCGGCCCGACAACCGTTGGTACACTAGCATCATAACGATCACGAATTTTGACAGTTTCTCGACTGTCAAAATCAACGCCGCTAAGGTGCTCAATAAACGTGGTCACAAAGTGTTGGCGCGTTTGCTCTCCATCACTAACAATATCAATACCTGCTTGTTGTTGTTCTTGCAAACACACACGTAAAGCATCCTGCTTCCCGCCAATCAATTCTTCATCCTGCAATTTCCATGGCGACCACAGTGACTTAGGTTGTGCAAGCCAAGAAGGTTTTGGTAAGCTACCGGCACTCGAAGTAGGTAATATTTTTTTCATAATAATCTTATGTCTACTTGGGTGAATTAAAAGGCGTAATTTTCTGACCATTGTTCAAGGATCGACTGGTAGGGTTTTATGAAATTTTCCTCAGCAAACTCCCCCTGTTTAATCGCAAGTTGACTACGCTCTTCCCGATTGTAAATAACTTGCGTCAGCGAATGATCCAAGTGCTTTAAATTTGGTCGATATTGGTTTCCTGCAACAGCATTGGCATTGTAAATCTCTGGGCGGTAGATTTTTTGAAATGTCTCCATTGTACTAATGGTGCTGATGAGCTCAACATTACTATAATCATTGAGTAAGTCGCCCAGGAAATAAAATGCTAAAGGTGCAACACTATTTGGCGGCATGAAATATCGAACATCAAAGCCCATTTTTTTTAGATACAGCTCAGTTAAAGAAGGTTCGCTTGGATGATATTCAACGCCCAATACTGGGTGCTGATTTTGAGTTCGGTTGTACATCTTGTTGTCTGAGACGCTCAAGCATATGACTGGCGGCTTGTTGAAATTTTCTTTGTATGTATTTGAGTTGAGAAAGCTTTTAAACAGTTTCCCATGTAAATCACCAAAATTTTCTGGGACACTAAATTCTGATTGGCTCTTATTGTGGTCACGCAGTAGCACGCTAAAGTCGTAATCTCGAACATAAGATGAGAAGTTGTTCCCTACAATCCCCTCTATATGTTTATTAATTTTATGATCAACAATGTTGGTCTTAAGTATCTCAATCGATGGAAATTGATGACCATTACCTTCAATGTCGATTTCGATAGAAATAATTTCTAGTTCGACAGTGTAACGATCTCCCTTGGGGTTATCCCAGTGGGCTAAAGCATTAAAGCGGCTGTCTATCATCCTCAAGGCCTTGCGTAAGTTTTCCTGGCGATTCGTTCCTCTCGCCAAATTTGCAAAGTTGGTAGTGATTCGCGTGCTGTCGGGAGGATGATAATTCTCATCGAAACAAACTCGCTTGATTATATATGTGAAATCTTTACTCATTATATTTTAATCCTGTCTATTGGAATAAAGCCTGAATATCTTTATTGTCCGTTTAGAATATCTTGGTGCCATTTATGTGATTAACCAGTGGTGCTGGTAAACACTCAACACCTAAATAGAATGATAGATGGGTTGCTTCATGAAAAAAATTGATTATTTTTCATGGGTACATGATTTTAATTCATGGAGATGTCTTGCCGGCTGATAGCCGTCATATTGGACAGCTCATAGATAGAGGTTTGCTTCTGTGTGACGCCTCAGAACGGAAATTTCATGATTTCGTCTTGTTCCGTTCGTGATGCAGCATAAAGGCCTTAAGAGTCCATTTCGAATGGTTCATAGAATAAATAAAACCGGCAGCGAAAAAATTTCCGCTAGAGTCTTTTTTTGTATGGCAAGCATGGTCAATAAAATGGCCATCTGCCGCCATTACAGTGTACGAGTCAAGCTCTGGAATTTTTCTAGATAATTGATATCGTGCGATGCGAGCATCTCACAGTGAAGCGCATAGCTTCCCTCTTCGATTGATTCAAGCATTTGCATGCGGCGTGATGACTTTAGCGAATTAAAATATGTCGATAAAGGAATCGCCTCATCATGAATATCGCTAGCGGTCTGTAAAAATCTCGACCACTATTCACTCGACCAATGCAGCGTAATATTCCAAACTTAATAAAATCCGCGTCGCTCATTTCGGAGCATGATCGTGCCCATAAAGGAGTGCGGCCAGATAGGGCTGCCGTCATACTGTCATCAATATGTGCGAGAATATGATCAGTTAATGTATAGATTCATTTATGTGAATTTCTCGTAAAAAAGGGTGTCAAAAACGAAAAATCCTGAAAAACAAGCTGGAAGTTGCAAGCTTTATTTTAATTATTTTTTGCGGCCGGTAACACCTTGACCGATGAATTCCTGATGACACATTTCCCTATGTGGTCAGGCATGAGTATCCCTGAGTGGTCTTTCGAAGTACAAATGGATGCTGTTTTTGTTGCCCTAGGTACGAATGACTTTATAGGGGACCAACCCAATCAACATGACTTTGAGCTGGCTTATAAAACGTTTATTACAAATATACGAGGTAAGTATCCGAACGCACATATTTTTGCTTTTGGTTCACCTGCAAATGGCTCCGCATGGATTGATGCTAATGCCTATATATGTAATTCAGTCGAGGAATTGAATGATAAAGGCGATCAAAAGGTTCATTGTATTGACCCAGGGGTAAAAGGACCACTGGGCGCTTGGTTACCAAATCAAGACGATTTTTCCGGTGATTGGACTCACCCAACAAGGGCTGGTCATACAATTATGGCCAATAACCTTTACGGCATTGTGCAAAACATACTGAATTGGTAGGACCTATACCCATTACCATTCAAAGTGCTCGATTCCAGTGGGAATTAAAATGCCTTTAGGTAAGGAGAATAATCAAAGTATAGTCGCTCTATACTTTGATTATTTAATGCCGCTTAAAGACATTTTAAACCCATTCTAGAAGTGCTTGAGCAATATCACTTCTTCGTTACTGCAATTCAGAAGGATGCGCACTGGGTGTCCCCTACTTCCCCCTATATAAGCTAGTCTAAGCGGACAATAGCGCTATTTTTATCTAACAGATAGTTACTCAATAGTAACGACTCGACTATTCTCTTTCGGGTTTGCTACGACAACATCATACGTTTCTACGTCGCTGCTATATTGCATTTTTAAAGCAACAACTGTCGCGCTATAGCTGATTTCAGTTTTAGGCCCTGATTCTTTATTCGTAATACCGTCATCACCGCCGCCGGTGTTATTGTCATTACTACCGGCGGTGTTATCGTCGTCACCAACGCCGGTGTTATCGCCACTGTCTTCGTCAGTAATAGCAACGCTATGATCACTATCACCACAGCCAACTAAAAAAAGAGAATTCAAGACGATAAACACAAAGAGTGCTGTTTTAACTATTTTCATATTTTTACTCATAAATTAAATCAAACCAAATTAAATTAATCCGCTAGCGATGTCGCTTCATAGAAATCGTAGGTAACTAAAATATTACTTATACCTTTATTAAGATCGAAAGAGCTATCAAAGTCGATGACCAAACGCTCATCATCTTCGCTAAAGTGACCTTGTCCTAGTTTTTGATCGCCTTCATCCCAGCTATTATCGCCATTCTCATCAAGCCAGATCTCTACTCGTTCAACATGAGTGGCTTCATCACCACTACCAGAAGCTTGTAATGTCAGCCCACTTATTTGAACATCTTCACCATTATCAATTTCAAAGGCTGACAAAGTAACTTTGCTTAAGCCCATCTCTTGTTTTAGCTTAGGCAAGAAGGTATAGGTAACGGTAGCAAAACTACTTAAAGATGATATACCACTTGTAACAGCAACAGAGCCATTACCACGTTGGTCAACATCATATAAACCGCCATCGTGTAATGTTAACTGTACACACCAATCTCCAGGGGTTAAACCTGGTTGATATAATTCACTTCCTACCGCAGGACAAACACCTTCTTGTCCTCTCGCGCTACGAATTTTATTATTTTCATCGGCAATAAATGCTACCCACTCACCATCAATAAGAACTTTAAAGACATTACCTGAAGGCACTTCAGACAATAAAGGTAAAACAATATTGGCTTGTAAACCCGGTGCTGAAAGTTTGCTAACAACTGCATCAAAATACCCCGATAAACTCATAAAGGTATCAACAAGCTCACTTCCCGCAAAAGCACTAAATTCAACCTCATTTAATATCGCGTGCTCCACCCCAGAAGACTTAGCCTGATCGCCTAACAGCAACGCCAAGCCAATATCCGTTTCTAGCACGTAATGATGGTTAAAATCACTTTGCCCAGGTAATTGATGATTATCCAACATGTCATCAAGGCTATCTGGGCCGTCAATGGCTTTGAACGCTACTGTCATTGGTTGGGTTGTCGACATAGCCGGGGCACCGTCATCAGTAATCGTTACTTCAAACAAAAACATCTTATCTGTCGCTAAAGTACTCGGATCGAATACAAAAACATTATCCGTTGGAATGCCATCAGTATCGGTAATCAAATCGTCAGCAACAAACCAATCAAGGCTATGCTGATCAGCGAAGTTAGCATCTTGAATAACAGCGGTTATGGTAACAATACCGTCATCAGCACTAATATAATCGCGCTCAGCCCCATCTTGCTCAACTGTTAGCGCAACAACAGGGCCAATATTACCTTCCATAATAGTCACTTTATGGGAGGATTTATCGCCAATCACCGCATTTTGCGCTGCGGTTAGCGTAAGGGTAAAATTACGATTATCATCAACTTGCTCGTCTTGTGTAATATCCACATCAACACAGACCGTTTTATCGCTAGCAAAAACAGCGTCATCAAAAAACAGTTCGCCATCAATTGCGTTGTGGTGCTCTGGGTTTAACGCATCACCAGAAACGCTGTAATTGACGATAACAGGAAGCAATACTGCTTCGCCACTTGCCTGTAAACACACGTTTATTAATCCACCTTCTCCAGTGACCTGATCGGCAGAAAAATTCATGCTTGGTAATACCCTTACCAACTGAAGATCCGAACTGGTATTGCCTGCTTCATCTGTACACGTCCACAAAACTTGATGCTGACCAGAAAGGAAAGGCCCTATATCTGAAGCTAACGCAATAGCACTACCTGTTCCTTGCTCAGTGACCAGGGCTTCTCCAAGACTTACCGCAGTTAAGTGGCCTTGTGAACCTATCGATATATCAAGTGGCGCTTGACAAAGTGGTGCAATATCATCGAGGTTTACATTGGTACCCGTAAGATATTCATCAAGGTTACTCACGCCATCGCCATCGTTATCTTTAACAGCATCGCTGCCAATAAATGGACTTAGTCCCTCATTGGCCAATTCAAACTCGTCGCTAATACCATCCTCATCACTGTCTGGTTTCCCAAAACTATCAAGTGGAGCTGGCGTGTTACCATCACCTGGATTTTGACCTCCAGAGCCACCACCATTATTAGGATTGCCAGGGTTAGGTAAATCATTTTGATTACGAGCAATAGCCTCACTTGAGATACTTAAGTTTAACTCTGTCGCCTCTCCTCGCTCAGGAATTTCAAATTCAACCACGTCGTAAAATACAGCCCCTGATTGATAAGAAACCATCAAGCTATCTTCAGCCCGATTAGCGCTAGGATTACGCGCTAATATCGAATCAGTGGGTACCGCGAGTAAATAGCGATTTCCTGCAGCTTCGTTATCCCCTAAAGAGTATCGCGCTATCGTTACATCACCTTGGCGAATAACAATGCTTACCGCACTGTCATTGGCAGTTAACGCAATTCCGTCAAGAGTCACCGTGCCAAAAACCAAATTGTCAGGCTCTGGTATTAAAGCGAATGCGAGCTTAAGCGGTAATAAACTCAATACCGCTATCAGCGAATTCATTGTGAAAAATAGTTTAAATTTCATTTTAATCATCGCCTTAATTACCCGAAAAGCCATAGGTCTGGAAGTGTAAAAGAATATCGGAAATACCATTGCCATCACGCTCGCCGCCTTGAAGAGCTTGCCCATGAATAAAACGATCTAATCCCTCTGCCGAATCAGCATTTAACGTGCCGCCCGGTATAATCAACTTCCAGCGAGTATTCCACACCGAACGCCCTACTAAACGGCTATCGGTAATCGCTTCGCTTGGGTCGTATTCACCACTGTCATGATAAGCGCGGTAACTCGACACTCTCCTGAGTTCCGCAAAGGTATCGCTTAATGAGTCGTTGCTCGGTATCCACGACGGATTATTCAGATCCGAGGCACCAATTTGAAACGGAGCGGGTAATTTTTGGTCGACCACTCGCCATTCACGGGTCTCAAAGTTATCGCCATTTGGCGAACGCAAGACATCCATGCCAACAGGAATCAAATATACCCGCGGTGTATTCGACAACGCTGTGCCATCGTAATCACTAAACCAAGTGCCTACCGCACGAATTTTGGTGGCAAAGTTAGTCGGATCATAGGCACTGTCACCGCCGCCTAAGGACTTGCCAAAAAAGTTGTGACCAAAACTTATCGTGGTTGGAAATTCAATCACCAAACCCGGTTGTGGGCCACTACTTTCAGGAGCAAAAGGTCGAGCATAACGCTTAAAGTCAGGATCATCCCAAAGGTTATTCACCCGCGATTTTTCTAAGGTATTACGCCACTGTTCGTCATCCCCAGCAAGGCGGAACAGCTCTTTACGCAATGAGAAACGATTGGTCTCTACCTGCGGGTTATTAAAGCCAAGCTGCCCACGATAAAGGTCAAAGTTCTGATTTAATCGCGCTAAAACATCTGCTAAACCAGGAGTGCCAGCAACGGGCACACCATCAATAACCTGGCCTAAACTACGCTGGCGTACTATGTCAGCTAAGAATTTACGCCCTGCGCCCGCGCCATCGCCAAGTAAGTTCGTTTCGTAATCATAAGCGGTTGCCGCTAAATACACATAACGAGCGGCTAAATCAAAATGTGCACGGTATTTTTGTAAAGCGTCATTACGAAATATTCGAAAGGTCATATCGCTGTAGCGATGAGACTGTATATCTCCCGACGTCGCAACACGAAAAGCTTTACGTTCTTCCAGCAAACGCTGCCCACGTGCTAATACTTCGTAATAATTAGCTTTTGATTGCTGCGCTATTTCAGCTTGGGTATATAGCTCTAAACGTAATACCGCCTCTTGGCGCCAAAGTTGCTCAAGTGCTTTGATACGTTCTTTTAGGGCAACGTTAATGGTATCTTCTTCTAAGCGTATGTCCGTAGAAAGCGACGTATCGTCCTTCCTTAACTCCACACGATGAGCTGAAGAATCAAGAAGCCTTTATATTTCATTAGAAACAGTGGCTACACCCAAAGCAATAGCCACGGATGTTGATGTAATCGGGGCTAACGCATCAGTAGCAAGACCTACCGTATCTGCTATGGCAAGCTCTATTATTTGTGCAATATATTCACTAGTAGTTGCAGTAAACCCTGCGGCAGATTGAGCGTTACGTACTTTCCATATTGTTTTACTAAACGCTTCAGCCTGATATTTTTCGTCTTTTAATATAGAGATACTAACGATGTTCAGTTGGTATTCAGCTTCAAGCAAGTCAGCCGCATCTTCTATGTCCTCCAGTAAGTTTTCATGCGCCTTAAGGGCCATTTTTGATTCGGCCTCAGCTTGTAATAAGGCTGACAGCGAATTTTGTAATTCCCCCGGAGCTCTGCGCTTACCCCAGCTGGTCGGGGCAATAAATTTCCAGCTCCCACCGTGTGTTGCTCCAGCGCCTTCTGTTACCGGGTAATATACTTCAAGAATATCTTCGCCAACGTTAGTAAAAGCGGTAAGGTCTTCAGGGAAGAAATGGGCGTTTACGCCACCAAAGGGTATTCCGGTAAAGTAGCCAGTAAATGAACCATTGGGTGCGGGTAAATCGCCAACCAAGTCACTGTTAATGTACTGATAGTGATACAAGTCTGGTCCGTTATAGCCCGAGGGATAGGTTTTTCCTCCGCCAATATCGCCGGCATAAGGGTAGCCAAAAAGTTCGATTAAGCGGTTTTTGTAATCTCGCTCTTGCTCGGCCATGTTAGTGGTGATTTGATCAACGTTATCCTGAACATAGCGCAAAGATTTCGTCTGCTGATTGGCATGATCAAAGACCTTCAATGCATTATCGAGCGCCGCCTGCGCTCGCCCAGCTATCTGGTCAAAATGATTACCCATTTCTCCCTCTAGTGTATTGGGGTTAATATCAAAAGGCACAACTCCCTTGGCTAACCCCAACGGGTTTAATCCAGCATCGGCTTTATCTAATTGCGCTTGAATCGCGTTATAAGCGGCCGCTATTTCGCCCAACTCTGGCACGGTAGTACGATCTACTTTTTCAATACCTTCGTGTGTAGGATCAGGGTCTTCGTGCGGTAAAATGGCGTTAGCGGTTAGCCAATCAAAATATGCGCCTTGTGCTGCCCTGCGGCCCCAGCCGTCAAGGCCCCAAGCACGATCTATTTGGCTAACATCGCCAGACTCGTTTGTTACGTTAACCTTTTTTGTATCTTTGTAGCCTTGCCATTGGCCGGCAGGCGATTCAACATATTTTTCGCGGTAAGTCAGGTTAATTACTTCAACACCAGCTCGCGCCTTAGCGGCGGCAGCCGCGGCAAACTTTCGCTCATCCAGATAGTCAATTTCAATCGGCACGCCCGCCACCAATACAGACTCTGTGCGCGGTTTCCAAGTGAAGTTTTCTTCTTTAAGTAATAGGTAACGATTTTTAACTGACGTTAAATAATGTCCCCAGGCATCACCATGACCTTGAGGATATAAAATACGCGCATCGGTTTCATTAACAAAACCATCAGCATTTTGGTCGGTAATGCGATAATTTTTTACGTAGGCGACCTCGCCATTACCTTGGGTAAAGTTCCAAAATAGGCGGTTATTTACTGGGTGACCAGAGGTACCCGAGCGAGAATCATCACGACCACGCAGTAGTATCAGCTCTTCTTCAAGAGGTGATGCCAGTTGATTTTGAAAAGCGAACATGGAAGACGCTATAGAGCCTACAGAGCCAATTTTATTATGGGTATCAAAACCGATAGTCGGGTCTTGTGCATCAGCATAAGCTTCGTTGCCTAATAACATATACAAATCAGCAATACGGGTAGAGGCATTTAATAATTGGGTATTAGCAGCAATATCGTTAAAACCCGCGCCAATACTTAAGTCTTTTCCTCGGTCTAATACCGTTTGATACGCTTCGATAATACCAACATTATTGATAACATCAGGATCGGGGTTAAAAGGAATTGGGCCAGCATAAGGTTCACCCGCTTGGGCAATTATGCTAGTGAGTGTATTCACTTCACTGGTATGGAAATCGGATACACGTTGGTCAAATACATTCAGTTTACCAATAACGCGTTTAATCCAACCTTCGGCCAACATCCCCTTTGTTTCAACGGCAGGGTTTGACGTTTCAGCATATCGGTTATAGGAAGGATCGCCAGCCCAAGGGCTTGGAATGTCTTTATTACCAAACAAATCGACATCTGTGTCAACACTATCAGTACCTAAACCGGTATAACGGGTAATAAACCAATTATCACTTAGCGTTAATAAACCAGGTCCTTCAATGGTAATATCTATTGCGCCAAGGCCGGAGCTGCCATGGCGTATCCAAGGTGAATCAACCGGTAATAAGGTCGTTTTATCGGTGTCACCAGCCGCAAAAGACAAAGGGGCTTCAGGTTGGCCTGCTGTATCGGGTTGGTAGTACCAGCTAAAATCAATCCGGTCAGGGTCACCGGCAAAGTCCGCGCTATGGCGTAAAGTAAGTGACTCATCAAAAACGTTATCAGAAGGCACAATCCAAATATTCCCTTGGTAAACGCCCTTGCTAGCATCTACTTTTATCACTTGTAAACTCACCGGTAAACCTAGCTCAGGGTCATTATTAAAAGCGAGCGTTACCCAGCCTTCACCACGGGTACGCCCCGCTGCTAAAGCCATTGGCACTCCTGTTAACGCTTGAGGCTGTGCTGCTGTTTTATCAATTTTTTTGACAATTGAGTGGCCTGATTGCAGCGAAAATGTCGGTGAATCCAGCCTGTCGTCGATGAAATTGGGGTTAAGGATCAACTCACCAGTATCGTTATAACTTGATTCATCAATAAAATCGTTCGCAATACCATCATCATCGGTATCAAGCCCGTCTCCTAAATAAGTGCCTTGCAGACCGATGAGATAGGCTTGATCGGCTTCACCTGGTACACCGGCATTTACAACAACACCGCCGATTAATACCGTGGCAAGCTCTAGATCGTTGGGATTACGACTTTTATGATATAAGGCGGTTACGGCAGTTGCGAAATCTGTATTGTTACTTAAGGCTAAAATACGGTCTTTTTCTTTAGCTGTCATAATGTTAGCTAATAAATGCGGGTCACCTATTTGCGAATCATCAAAGGTGCCTTTAAAGCTCAGTAGTTTATTAATCGGGTCGTAGCTTAAGCGTGACCGTAAAACAAAAGGCAAACCGGTAAATAACTCTACTCCGCCCTGCGAGAAGGTTGCGATAGCCGGCGGCAGCTTTTCAAGAGCAACACTACGTGCACTGAGTGGATCAAACAGTGTTAATAATGCATCGGCAGGGTCAGCATCAAGCGGTGCATCAGCCCCGTGCATTACCTCGTCATATATAATTTCGGCTGCGGCTTGACCATTAATTTGTGGTAACGTACATATTTCGTCGGTGTTTGGATCAGCACACTCAACAATTTTACTTTTAAAGAGCGTTTCACCCGGCGCCATAATCGGTGCATTTTCAGGCCATTCAAATAAAACCTTAATACTGATAGCATCGTCTGTTGCGCCACCTTCAGCGAAGGAATGATATGCTAACCACGAGACACATTCGCCCACCTCTTTTGTTCCCTCAACAACAACATTATCATCAAAATCAAAATAAAAACCGTCTTGAAGCGGGTATTGGTATTTTACCTTAATGATTCCAGCAGAGCGGCCCCAAAAATTATTTTGATGATCAGTCCACCCGACGTTAAAACTATCAACAATGGTGGTTCCATCACAGCCATCGACGCCTAATCGGGTAAGTGGCGCAGGTGCTTGTAGTAAATTACCTACCGTGGTTTTATACAGCCCTTTGCTCTGATATATCTTGTTGGCATCCTTAGGCCCAAACGGTTTATCATCTGCCACAGCCGTTATTTTGAACTGCTTAAAGGTGGTCTTATTAGCGTTATCACCATCTTCGTACTTTAATAGCACACGAGGCAATGAATACATTTCAGGGTTTTGCTGATTCAACTTTTCATTAAGGTCATCACGCAGCGCATATACACGGTTGTTATACAGTAAAGCATGCTCTTCATTGGCATTAAAACCCGGCAGGGATACGTCGTTTTGATAATAAATACTCGGGTTTCTAACATTAGGCCCTAGGATGTCACTAAGATCGCCCGAACCTTGCTGATCGGAAATAGTGATGACGTCTGCAGAATCTTTCCATTGACAGTTATAACGGCGCGGGTTATTGGACCAAAATTGCCCTAATTCGTTTATGCCATACCACACCACATCCATTTTTGTATCAGCGGCGGCGGCAGCAGTATTTACCGCAATAATAGAACCTAAATCACTTGCTCGGTTGTGCAAACTGGCATCGTAGCGAGACCTTACATTAACAACATGCCCGTTACGCTCTGCGGGTCGAGCATGGCTATTTTCGGTAAGTGCTTCACCAATCACGCAATTACTACCAGCTTTTATAAAATCACTGGTTTTCTTAGTTTCAACCATTTGAAAATAAGGATGTGCTGTGTTTGTTGTTGGAGATGTATAGTTGTACTGTAATACCACATAATCACTTTCAACGCCCTCCCATTCGTCACGGGTAAAAACATTATTTTCAAAGGCTAAATTTAATTCTGACGGCCATACCACCCTTTCAAAACGCAATGGTCTATTGGCCTCATTATTGTTATTGGCGCTATTAACAAAATTATTTGGTGTATAAGCTGGCAGTAAATCAACCGAGGTGCCCGCCGCATGAATACTTATTTGCTCGCTGGGCTGATTAATAATGGGCTCGGCAATTGTTGCGCCAAAAATACTCCCAATGGGGCTACCTTCATCGTCTGTTTCGCCACTTTCTACTGTGCGCCAGGCAAGTTGAGTATTGCCGGGTAGGTCTCCTACGACATACAGCGCATCATCCACTTCACTCCAATAAACATAATCTGTTTCTAGTGCGTTTATAAGAATATTGTCGACATAGACTAAGGGAGGCTTACCTGCTAACGCGTCAACAGGGCGACTTATTGATTGACCAACTGTAATAGGGGTTGGGTTTAGCCATTTTCCGGACGTTGTCTCAAGCGGCATAATGTATGTGCTAAACGCAGGGCTTCCAGAAAATTCAATGGGCGGCTTGCTACCGGCAAAGGCGGCAGTGCGCACATAACTGGCACCAAGATAAACAACACTACCGTCACGATTGACAGCTAAGCTATTGCCCGACATCGTTTTACTTGTGCGGGCGACATTATTAGCCCAAGCCCACTCTCCGCTATTCGATATTTTAGCGACAAAACTTGACTCTGCACTGCTACTATCAAATGACAGTGTTACTGGATCGCCGCCCACATTGGTGAAGGTCAACTTATTTGCAGTGCGTCCTGAAATAATGGCATTACCCGCGCTATCTACCGTTAAATCGTTGCTAAGCACAGCGCCGCCAACAATTTTTTGGCTAAAGTTCCGGCTAGGATCGCCAGGATGGGTATAACTTAATAGTTCACGGTTATAATAATATATTCCACCATCCCAATGCGCCATAAGCGGGTTTGAGTTAGCAGGAATATCCAATTCTAGTATTCTAGGGGAAGCTAGACTTCCTAGAAATGCTATTGATTCGCCATCACCATCTGCAGCTATTTTCCACAAGTCTAAGTTTGTTCTATAAAAGCATTGATGTTTAATATTGTTAGGAGTTCCTGCTGAGATCAGCAGACAATATCTATCTCCTAGTAAACCTTCTATTGATAATACCCTTGCCGTGCTTGTGAATTGATTTACAGGGATTGTCTTATAATCCCCCCAAATCAAGGTATCACCCTGCCAGTGATATTGACGAACCCTAGTCGAATCCCAGTCATCACTTGCACTTCCGCCAATAGGTCTATTTTTAAAAGTCATCAACTGAAATCCAGTTTGATTACCTGCATTATCAATCGACTCTGAGAGCGAAAACTGCACATTTCCCGTTGGATGAATCAAGTCTGTATCACTGAAGGGAGCGTCAATCTGATAAAGATCAGAGGAGCTGTGTGAAAGCCGAACACCATCGGCGTTAAAAACGTCTAACTCGGTCTTAAACACTGCCCTAGTTACCACAGAATCACCAATATTGCCTCTGCGATTAACTCCTGAACCGTAGTTACTAAAATAGACTCTATTTTTATTGTCAATGCTTAGTCTGGCAGGGTTTCTATCGGGTCCGTACCCAAGAATCTGCTTCGCCCAAATAAACGTTCCTACTTTATTATATTTTACGATGAAATACTGGGAACTCTGGCTGCTGGTATCAAAAGCTAATACAGCAGCTTCTTGCCCTTCCCGTGGAAATTGCATATTTCCAACATAATGACCAGTAAGGTAATGATTGCCTTGTGAATCAACCGCGCTATCGGTTACCTGCGAGCCACCAGTAACGAGGTTAACAGGCCATTGGGCATGGGCTTTGCCAATGCCTGAAAAAAACAATAGGCTAATAAGCAGCGCTTGGGTAAAACAGTAACGTGATAAATTAATTTTAATTGCCGGTAGCAAAAGTAAGGCCCTCATTAGTGTAAACTCCCAATGGCAGCTGCGTGCTGTAAACGGAAAGTACCCGTTGCGATGATGGGGCGTTTATGCAGCCCAGTGGTGGTTTCTCGGTAAGTTCCTTCAAGTACGTCGTAACCTGCGCGCAGAAAACTCCCCGTTTCGGCGCCAGCAAATGAAAATTCCATGGTGCGGGTAATGTCGTAACCTTTACCGTGCTGAGCATGATACAAATGGCGGTAAGGGTTTGTAGGTGACTGTTTATCAATAAGCAAGCTGATAGTCAGTTGACTGCCAATGCTACCAGCCATGGCTTGGGTATTACCTGTAAAGTCATAGGCGGCGGTACTAAGGCGTTTTCCGACCAATTCTCCGTCGCGTATTGCGACACCGGTAAATTCTGAAATACGCTGTTCGTCGGTTACGAGTACATAGCTTCCTGACTCGTTATCTGTGGCTTGATTTTTCATCAAAATTACGTCTTTAAGTAAAGCAACTTCTCCGCCGTTATTATGCATAATGACCCGAAAGGAAAACGTTTGAGCTACAGGGGTTAATATGGTGTTGTCACCTTCTACCGGCACTGAAAATTCATGACAGGCGTGACCTGCGCCTGGAATTGTTGTGCCGGGGTTTTCACCATTAACATCACAGGTGCGTGCAGCGACATTAATATTGTCAGTACATCTAAACTCACCAAGGCCTGGCGAGGTGCCATCAGCAAGACAAGTGTCTTGTATACGGCCGACATTTTCGACACATAATTGATGGTCATCGTCACCACAATCATGTTTATAATTTTGCACTTGTGCGACTTTTTCTATGGTGACACTGCCTACCCATAAACTATTATCAATATTGGGGGCATCAGCGGTTACAGGTAGCAACCAACGACTGCCGCTGCCTCTAATATCAAGCACTTGTTCAAGCCCACCAGGAGTAAAATCTGCTCGGCGAACCCCTAAGCGTAATGTGTGGCTAGCATTTGCTGATACTTCGTAACTATTTATAGCAAGTGGCACCCAAGGCTGGCCGTCAGTATTGGCATTTTTGTAATAAACACCCGAGGCGTCACCCGCAAGACTTACACTCAGCGTATTATTTGCTAACGAATGATTTTTAAGTGTTACACCTAAACTCTCGATAACGTTACCGTATTCAAGTCGGTTTACCTGAGGCACGGTAACATCGAACATGCCATTGTATTTACTGCCTTGCTCGCTATAAACCCAATAGGCTTTGTCAGGGTCGATGACTTCAACATCAGGTGTTACTACTTTATCCCAAAGATTATCTTTTAAGGAGTATATGTTAAGCTTGCTGTGCGCTGGCGAAGCAGCAAAATACTGACTAAAAGTGGGAGGATTAGCAGGGTCAATATGAAAACCGGTAAAATTAAAGGAGTTAGGTTGCCATTTGGTTTTAGGAATAACCGGTGTGCCTTCAATATTTACCACTTCAAATTGCTCACCTTCTAGCTTTATCAGGTATGCACGGTTTGCAGATAATGAAAATAAATTGGTGGTAAACGCTTCTTTGGCTGTTGCTGGAAAATAACGTAACCAGCCGGCTTCGCTGAGTAACTTTTCAGGATCGGGGTTGGCGATATAATCAACCGTGGCGCGGTGTGCAAGATATGTCCACATGCTTGATACATTTATTGTATCGCCGTTTGCTTTGGTAAAAAAGGCCTCCGGCGTTTTATCGATAGGCTGAACTTGCAAATAAATAGCATTCCAACCCGGCGTTAAAACGATGGTTTGTTTGCATATGCCTCCGCCAGAGCATTCAACGGCGGCTGCAGATAAGCCACTTATTGTGATGAGCCCTGTGGTTAACACTATGTATAGTGTTCTTTTAAGCCAATTTTTGCTGTTTTGCATTTCTCCCCTCCGGGGGTGTATGTGCTGATGTTATTTTTTGTGGTTATGGTTAATTAACGTTTTTTAGTGCTGTTATTTTTTTTATCGATTAACTATCCATGCGTGTTTATGTCCATGCGTGTTTATACCCAAGCCGTGATAGATGAAGGCTTTAGTCCGCAGGAGGTGTTTCTCATTAATAAGGTAATTCTGGTGGGCGCGGGAGGTTATTTTTTTTACCCTTTGTCGGTAAGTTAACTAAAGATAGCGCTTTGTTATGTATTTCTAATGGTGTGACTGAATGACGTAAGCCTTGCAACCAATCTGCCTCTGCTTGTTGCTGATTGTTATGCAATAAACGCTGCTTAATATTGCTGGCAACAACCGATAAAGGTTTTATTAACGCGGGTTTGCTATCAACTAATTTTAAAAGGTAAAGTCCATCGCTTGTGGTAATAACTTGTGACAAGTCGCCCTTGTTGTTTAATTGCTGTAAGGCGTTCATTAATATTGGGTTTTGAGGCGCTATTGCTACAATTTTTTCTTTGGTTGATAGCCAGCCCATATCACCACCAACATAGCGGGTGGCTTGGTCTTGTGAATGTTTTTGTGCTAAAGAGCCAAAACCTTTTACCGAGGCAGGCTGTGTTTTAGCTAACGTTAAAATGTTATTGGCTTGATTTTGTACTTTTAAGCGTATTTCGTTATCTGCATTACTGGGTAAGGCAAGGAAGATCATCGCGCCGCGTATCATGGCAGAGGACGTATATTTTTTTATGTTTTTTTGGTAATAAGCGTCAACATCGGCATCGCTAACCGTTACTGCATTTATTATGCTATTAAGTTCATTTTGTCGTAATTTGGCGATAAGTAAGTTTTCGATGGCATGGACAATTTCGGGATCTTGCTCGTAACCCGCTTGACGAGATAAGTGAAGTTGAACTTTTCTGTCGATAAGGGTGTTTAAAATTTGGGACTTTTGCTGCGCTGGATCTAAAGAGCTGGCAATGCTGTTTTTACTTGACTCAAATTCTGACACCGTGACTTCTGTATCTCCGACAGTAGCCAAAACAGACATGTCACGACTACAGCCAGCAACTATAACCGCTGAAATAAGCACAAGTATTTTTAACGAGGAACGCCTTGGGATCATTTTTAAATTCCGTATTGGTGAAGTAACGAAAGGCATCCCGAATAAATAAAATATTTCAGTCTACATTTTGTATTTTTATACTAATACCAACTTCATTAATTAAGTGATCTATTTTAGACGGAGATAAAATCATTAAATTACATAGCCAGTTACTCTAATTATTAAATAAATAACGCTGCAGTTAGTGCTTTTAATCCGTATAAATGATCACTTAGTATGTGAAATTGGTATAATTTGGGGTTACTCAACAGTGCTTACTTATAACACCCACATTAGGGCCGAGGAAAAAATACTTTATCCAATAATATTTGCCTCCTGCTTCCTCAACTGCGTTGCCCAAAGCGTTACATGCCCCGGCATGCGCCCCTTCGAGCGCCTTGCTGAGAAAACAGGCGCCTTCGTCTAATTGGACAAACTATTATTGCCTCGCCCCTTAGAACTCGACAACGTTAATGCCTATGACTTTTTACTGTAAAAGACCTATAGAAAGCGAAATAAAGGATATGGAGGAAATAAAGGAAATAAAGGAAATAAAGGAAATAAAACCTTACTAAGCCGCAACTAAAAAACTATAGCTACTGCGTGAGGTAGACCATGCTCTCTAAAATCCCGAACTATAAAGAGTATTTGGCGAAATAGCCAGCAGCCCCCGCTACCCCCGTCACCCTAGCGGGTCGTTTTCTGGGCACAAAAATGCTTGGACTTAATTGAAAGCCTAAATAGTCTACTTTTTCATTACCTAAAATTTCCAGATCCCCACCACTAAGAACACCGTCACCACACTAGCTTACGATGAGTCTAGACGCACAGATCTTTTGGATATTCTAGAAGATGCCACCAACGAATTAAGTATTCGAGGGCGCGGCCTTATTCAAGACCTAC
>NZ_CEXWTU010000007.1:0-13002 GCF_982758155.1 Marinagarivorans sp.
GGCAGGAGCCCCTTATTAGACATTGCAGGAGCATTATGTCGTGGAGCAGTTACCGGGCCATGTAACGCTTTGGGCAACGCAGCTGAGGAAGTAGGAGGCAAGTATTATTGGATAAAGTATTTTTTCCTCGGCCCTTACACCGCCATACGGAAGTGACGGATTAGGATAACGTATCAGGGCAGGAGCATAATATCGAGGAACCGCTTAAAGGGGCTATGAACCGATTGCTAATAGTATTTGCTATAACAGGCGAGCAATCATAACGCCAAGACATATTAAGCCATACTTCAGCAGTAAGCTATGACCCTAGGCCTCCCATGCCCACGCCAGTTTATGGCTAATATTTTGATAAATAGCCAATCAAGAACCATACTAAAGTTAATCATCAACAAACAACCTATATTTAGCGTCAATGAAATACTTTGTACGCCACCCATAGGGTTAGAACCGATGACGTTTATTTAAAATTATTATGCCGCTTATTCGGGGCTTTTAGGTATGGGAATGCAAGCTTATCGTTTATTAGCACAGGCAATACAAACAAATAACCAAGCGATAGGCCAACTAAAACTCAAAATACATCCGCCCGCACTGCGCGATACTTTTTCAGAGCGATTTAAAAGCAATGCGACTGTATCCCCTTAAATATCAGGTTATTAGCCTGTGCGTCACACTGATTGTTGTGACGAGCGCCAGCATACTCGCCAGCTTTTGGTGGTTTAGTCACAGCTACAAAGAACAAACCATCGATAGCTCCATAGCCAGCGCAGCCAAGGTGTTGGACCGCTATGTGTCAGAAAAACAGCAGCTCTTATCTACCTCTTTGTCGATATTAACCGCCGACTACGGCTTTAAAACCTCCGTTGCAACCAATGATAAAATCTCAATATCCAGCGCGTTGGAAAATTTAAGCCATCGCATTGATGCAGACTTAATGATTACTACCGATACCAAAGGCCACTTAATCGCTGTTAGCCCTCAAACCTTTAATGCATTAACAGATCTTATTTACGCACAACAAGATCTTATTGATAACCCAGGAAAAGCGCGCTTTGTCGTTCTCAATAACACCCTCTATCAATTAATACTACAACCGGTAAAAGCACCACGAACAATGGCCTACACGGTTGCAGGTTTTATTATTAATTCTGATACCGTCAAAGAAATTAAATCGCTGACCGGTTTAGATATCAGTTTTTACTCAAGTACACACCAAGTATTTGCAACTACTTTTGAAAAAGAAAATCATGAAACACTCAGTAATGTATTGAACAGCCAATATAAAAGCGGTTTTTACCATAATAGGCCGACCTATAGAAACAAAATTATTCCCATGCTATTGGCTGGAACCAATGATGTAAAAGGTGTAATTAGCGCAGACTTGCGCCCTAGTCATTCACAGTTTGACCAATTAATTAGCACCGTCCTCTGGATTACAGCCGTTATTCTAGTCTTGGGTATTACTGCCAGCATTTGGTTCGGCAATCGCCTTATTATTCCGTTAGCGCACTTAGTAAAAACGGCTAATCGCTTCGCCGTTGGCGATTACTCAAATCACAATATCAACAGCCAAGCCAGCTACGAGGTGGATGCATTATCCCTAGCGCTAAACGATATGGGTGAGGAAATTCGACAACGTGAAATTCAAATCGCTTTTAATACACAACACGACCCTCTCACCCAACTACTCAATCGCAACGCCTTCTTAAACGGCATTGAAAAAGCCATAGAGCGAAATCAGCCCTTTATTATCATTGCCTACAACCTACGAGGATTTCGTAATATTAATGATAGCCTCGGGCCGCAAGTGGGCGACAGCTACTTAAAAGCCGTTGCGCAAAGAGTCAGTCAATTCTCCTTTCCTAGCCTGACCCTCCATGCCCGCCTTGGCGGTGATGAATTTATTTCACTGCTCACGATTGAAAAAGAGTACGACACTGATAGTGCGGTTGACATTTTCACCCACTGGATCTCAAAGCCCATGAATGTCGATGATCTAACCCTTACAACGGCCTATAGCTTAGGGACTTGCTGCTACCCAGAACACGCCAGCGACGCTAAAAGTATTATGCGACGAACTCTTATTGCGCTGGAAGAAGGACGTCGCGAGAAGGTCGGAATAAGAAGCTATAAAGCCGGAGAAGATGAAGCACACCTAGAACGACTTAACATCATAGAGCAGCTAAAAATTGCGCTTATTCAAGGCGATCAATTGTTTATGGTATATCAGCCTAAACTCAACTTGAATAATGGTAATGTAGAGAAAGTTGAGGCTTTAATACGCTGGCAAAAACCGAACGGTGAATGGGTCTCGCCCGAGCTTTTTATCGGCTTGGCAGAACAAGCCGGCTTAATTATTGAGATTACCCAATGGGTTATTGCAACCGTTATACAACAAATGCGAAATTGGCACGATCAGCAAATCTTCACAAAAGTGTCTATTAATATATCGGCACAAGATATCCTTCATCCCGACTTCACCGACTCGATAATTAGGCATCTCGAATTAAACCAGATAAGGCCGAAGTTTATCACGCTCGAAATTACAGAGCGCGATCTTATGGAAAATGAGCACGAAGGTGCATTACGGCTAGCCGAATTAAAGGATGTAGGTTTTCAGCTCGCAGTAGATGATTACGGCATCGGGCAATCATCACTCGGCAAGCTCAAAAAATTACCGGTTAACGAGCTAAAAATTGACAAGAGCTTTATTGTAAAACTTGACCAATCAGAGGCCGACCAAGTTATTGTACAATCTACCATACAGCTGGGGCACAACCTCGGCCTAGAAGTGGTTGCCGAAGGTGTCGAGAATCAAGCTACCCAAGATCTATTACACAAAATGGGATGCGACCACATTCAAGGTTTCTATTTTTGTCACCCAATTGTTTCAGAAAAATTCATTAGTTGGTTAAAAGACTATGAAACCCATCGAAAACTGACTTAAGGGCGAGACGGCAATACTTTAGGTGCCGTAGACAATAATGTGGTCAACTAATGAATAGTGGCTTGCTTCCCTTTCAAATACCGTCACATTTAGGCTTGACAAAGATTGACTAGCTGGAAGTCTAAGTCAGTCCTGCATATTAAAAATATGATAGCGGATCAAGTCACATAAATATCTACCATCGATAAGTAGACCGAAAAACAGCACGCCTCATTATTTGATCAAACTTACCTTCCCCTCAATGTATCAACGAAAAGCTAAGAACCTTAAGTTTCTTTTTGTCACATAAAAAGCCTTGTTAAACTTTCGTGATAGATTAATGATAGTTTCGTTAAGACTCCAAAATACCCCTGCCATATTATCAGCAGCGTTGTAATTCATCGGATTACAGCTCACCCAATGTCACAAATAACAACGGAGTTCATCATGAAGCTTTCAACAATTAGCCTGGCGGCTAGCCTTATATTTTCCACAGTTTCAGCAGCTCACGCAGACCGCTACTACCATAGCAGCCCTCAATATAAAGTAACTATTACAAACATTACCAAAGGACAATCGTTTACACCCATTTTGGCCGCCACGCATTCATCTAAGGTTTCACTGTTTAGTCTGGGCGAGCCAGCATCCGCTGAGTTAGGGCAGATTGCAGAGGGGGGTAACATCGCTCCGCTTAATGAACAGCTCAGCAACAGTAACTCTGTTGGCACAACAACCGCTTCAGAGGGTTTATTAATGCCAGGGCAATCGGTAGAACTTATGCTAGATGCAAGCTACAGATACCGAAAACTCAGTTTCGCGGCAATGCTTTTACCCACCAACGACACCATCGTTGCTATTAACGGCGTAAACTTACCGTCACGCGGAACAAAAAGTGTATTCGCCAGCGCCTATGATGCAGGCACCGAAACCAACGATGAAATGTGCTCAAGTATACCTGGCCCCACCTGTGGCGGCGTACCATTCTCGCCAGAGGATGAAGGCGAAGGTTATGTATATATCAGTTCGGGAATTCACGGCATTGGAGATTTAGAGTCCAGCCAATATGATTGGCGTGGTAAAGTCGCAAAAGTCGTCATAGAAAAAATGTGGTAAGCCCACCCAAGGGGTAAAGAAACAATATTTAATCAACTCATGTTAGATTTCGACATCTTTGCTTTCGTTACACAAAGCGATAGTTAAAAAAAGTAATAGTTACAGGCTAAAAAATTAGCCTGTAACTATTTAGCGGCAACTATTTAGCAGACAACTAAGTAGATAACTCAGCAGGTATAGGATTAATACAGAAACACCTTTGAATCGTAAAGACGATTACTTGCAAATTCAATTCTACCAAAGGGCCCCAAACTACTTATTCTTTTTGTAACTATTCAGGTGGGGTCGAAATAATACTCACCCAAAAGGCGAATTGATTATTTTCTGGGCATTCAAGCGTCAGGAACGCTTGCATAGCGCCCAAGGATGGCCTGAGCGGCCCAGAAAATGATCATTTTGCCGGCCTATTTGTGCACCGCTGAATAGTTACTTCTTTTTATCCATTTGCGCTTTTAAATCAGCAAATGGATTAAAAGTAGCAGGCGCTATATCCCCCGACTTTCGACTGCCGTATATAATTTGGTTGGAGAATTTCGTATGCTCCTCGTCATGGCAATACACACACAGTAACTCCCAATTACTACCATCAGAAGGATTATTGTCGTGATTGTGGTCGCGATGATGAACCGTCAGTTCTCGGAGGTTTTTGTTGGTGAACTCGCGGGTGCATCGTCCGCAGATCCAAGGATACATTTTTATTGCGCGTTCGCGGTACCCCTTCTCACGCGTAGCAATGTATTCTCGTTGCTCGGCTAGAATTCGGTCAAGCTTACTGGTTGGAGGCGTAGACATAGCGGTTCCTAATGAATATTCACCGGCTATGCTATAACCTTTTTTTCATCACCACAATAAAGCTATAGTGACGACAGCAAAGCTGGCGCCACAGCTTTCCTTAAGACCATAGAGGCAAGCCTCAACCCCCATCCACAGCCAGTACAGAGACCAAAAGCTATATTCTCAGCAACTCGACTCTACATTAACTGGTGCCATCCGCAAAAAGGGCGCTTTCGCAAACGACTTACAACCTCACTCTCGGCAGTTAACCAGTAGGAATAGTGATGCGCATCACACCTTAATAAGGTACACATTAGTGCAGCAGACCTAAATGGCGATACACGCCCTTCGCAGCAAGACTTATTAGGCGCAAAAATACATCAACTAATACGTCTTCTTTTATTGCACCCATTAAGTAATATATTCCAACAACCCCACAGCCCTTATTGTATCTGTCATCTTTGCTCCATAGCATGGCGGTCCGCGACTATCGCGACCCGTATCAGCTCTTCGCAGGACTGACTCATACCCTAAAAGGAAGATCAATGAAATCCCTAACACAAATACTGCTATGTTCACTGGCAGGCCTTGCATTGCACGCAAATGTTTCGAATGCTGCAATCTCTACGAGTAAATCACTCGTCATTACAGACACTGAAATACTGAATACCTTTAGCGCCAGAGAAGTTGTTGAAAAACTTATCAACGACACTGGTGATACGCAGCAATCAGCGCAGGATATCCTCGATAACTGGCCTGGCTGTCAGAATCGATTAGGCGGAACCTTTAATGGTTTTCCAGTAGCTTGTGCTGGCGTCGATATGGGCGATATCGACACTTACATTCCGATAGCAATCACTAATCGCTTTGATTTAGCCGCTTCCGATGGCAGTAATTGTGGTGAATACCGAATTGCCTTTGCCGATATTATTGGCTTTGGCTTTCAAGTGAACTTCATGATTTTTGAAGCTCAGCTACCCAACCCAAACCCACAAGCAGGCCTTGAAGGCTGCCGGCCGATTGCAGAATTCTGGGCCGACTTAAGCCAAATTAGCAGCGCAACACAAAATGCAGCTTCTATACATGGCTTTTTCTTTAATGGCATTAACGGTATGGCACCAGCCATTCACGCAGACCACTTTGCTGGCGGCGAGAACGGTTCGGGTCAAATACGCCTTAATCAACGCAATGCTCGATTAACAACCTGGAATCAATTTGAATTCCGCACAGAACCCACAGTAGGTAGTTTAGTTATTCGACAATCAACAACTAAAGACACACCCTTCTCCCCTCTCGCAAGCGATGACAGCAACCACCCTTTAGCCAGCAGCTTTAAACAGGCTGTTTTGAACGCTATAAGCACTCCCGGCGACGCCTTACTAGCAAGCACGATTAGCACATTAAGCATTGACCTTCCCGATATTTTTGCGTTGGGCAGTAGCTTTTCAGACGATTTCGATACTGATATCGACGGCGGTGTACTCGGTACATTTGATAGCAATGGCAATTTCGCCGCAAACATTCAAGCCCAGCTTAATGCCGTAAATAGCGCGTTAACGCCAGATGAAATTATTGCGCGCGTCAATGTGTTGAGCTGTGGCGGTTGCCACAATCACAGCCTCGACCTCGGCGGCACCATCGACTTTTTATCGATAGGCCAAAATTCAGAGTTTTTAAGCCTATTTAAAATACTTGAAAGCACCCCAGAGAAAATTGAGGCCGAAAACTATATTGTAATGAGCGGTATTCAAACTGAAACCGCGCAAGATACCGGCGGCGGAGAAAATGTCGGCTGGTTAGATGCAGGCGACTTTGTCACCTACGACATCAATTTACCGCTAAACGACAGCAATGTTTATCAAATCAGCTATCGTGTAGCCAGTTTAAATGGTGGCGGCTCTCTGCAACTGAGTAGCAACAACCAAGCACTGGGTAATACAGTGAGCATACCCAACACCTCGGGCTGGCAAAACTGGGTAACAATCAACCAGAATGTAGCTGTACCTGCTGGCACTACAAAGCTCACCATTCAGGTTTCTGCCGGTGGCTGGAATCTGAACTGGTTTGAAATCCGAGGCAATGCGCGTGAACACTTTGAAGTCAAAACAGCGCTCAAAACGCAATTCATCCCAGAGCGAAAAGAGATTATTGAACAGTTTCTTCTAGGTTCATGCAACACCTGCAATATAAACCTGGTGAGCAATGGCGACTTCGATGCAGGCTCACTCAACTGGCAAACCTACATACAAAGCCCAGCCATTGCCGCCTTTAACTTCAATACCGGCTATGACGATGTGCGTACGCTAATCTCCAACGAAGGGACACAAGATTGGCACATTCAGCTCTACCAAGCGGGTATTACCATTGAGCAAGGCGCCACTTATACACTCAGTTTTGATGCAGAAACCTACGGCAAAACCGTTGGTGCTAGCATTAATGTGGTAGTGGAAGAAAATGGTAATGATTACACCCAGTATTTACCGGTTAAAACGGCAACAACAAATCCTGGCGGCACTCACCATTCATACACTTTCACAATGCCTGTAGCGACAGATACGGATGCACGCGTCACTTTCAACTTAGGTCTTAACGAAGAAGTTGGCGGCGGCGTTGCGAGTAATATCGGTATTGATAACGTCAAGTTAGTGAAAAACTTTTAATTATCCATTCAATAAAAAGGGGCTGCATTATTAATGCAGCCCCTTTTTATTGATATTTACAGTATACAAAGTGTATAGCCGAAGCTGCCTCTAAACATCGATTAGTGGCCAGCAAGGCTTACTTACTACTTTGTACCGCATTACCAGCGCTAATTTTAAGCGCCTCTACTTCCAAGATTTTCATTTCCTTTTTAAAGTGTAGGTGAACAACGAATGCCGCAAAACTCAACCCCATAAAAACACAAACACTTAAGAAAAACCAAAGATTCATATTCATACCCTACTATCGCCTCACTCTATTTATTTAAATACTCGCTGCATTTATAAGTCTCAAAATGCCAATTCTGCAGGTAACGCTACACTTTTAGCGATTGAAATCATACCATTTAACCGAGAAACCGTAGCTGAGAGTCAAAAAGATACGTATTCCCTTGGTGTGCATTGCGTGCAGTCAAAAGGTGTAGTAAACCACATGGGTGGTAATGTCATTAACTTAGCGGCAACCGATAATTTTCTGGACTCGTTTGAACCGATTCATGGGCGCTCCACACGCGCTCCCGGGGCGAGAGGGCCCTGAAAAATAACCGCCTACCGCTTAAATTCGCCCTAAGTTAATGACATTGCCATGGATGGGGGAATACAAATTACGCAGGAGCGGTTATCTGTCACCTCATTGGTGATGAATCATTTTTATCGCGCGTCAGGCGCGCCAAGGCATTCGTAGACTTTGATGGCTTAACTGCGGTTTCTAGACTTAAAATCACAGTATAAAAATCACTCAGAATGTTCCCGCCTTATCCAACTTGCTCTAGAGTATATCTAGTCAACTTGAGCATAGCCCAGCCACACACCCATGCTATAAGTAGGCCTTTAGTTTATAGCTTTTCAGCAGCACTTAAACATAATTAGCTGTCAGGCGAAATTAAAGAGACAAAAACACCCCGTCACACAGCAAGCGCTTTTTGTTTTTATACTAAAACAGCACACAGTGTATAGTGACGAGCACAAAAGCATCACTGACAAACCCGTCTATTTATTTAACAGATCGCCTTAAATCTGGAGCCGCCCTCTCATATGAACCTTCTATGGGTCGTACTTTTGCCACTTCTTGGCACGCTAGTCCCTTTGTTTACAGAGCGCTTCGGGCGCAATGCTTGTGCTTTTACCACCGCAATATTACCCGCCGGCTCACTACTCTTGGTACTTATGCACGCGGGCGGCGTATTTGATGGTCAAGACATTCGGCAAACCATCGAGTGGATTCCCGCAATAGGGCTAGAGTTAGCCTTTCGGCTAGACGGGCTTTCACTGCTATTTTTATTACTGATTCTTGGCATTGGGCTACTGGTGATTCTGTATGCCCGCTACTACCTCTCGGCAAAGGATTCGATGGGGCGATTCTATGCCTACCTTATCCTCTTTATGACAGCCATGGTCGGCATTGTCATATCGAACAACTTGATTCAGCTATGGATGTTCTGGGAACTGACAAGCATTAGCTCATTTTTACTGATTAGTTTTTGGTCTCACAAATCAGAAGCACGAAAAGGCGCGAGAATGGCGCTCACGGTGACGGGAGCTGGAGGGCTGGCGCTATTAGGCGGACTCTTACTGATTGGCAATATTGTGGGCAGTTATGATCTCGATACCGTATTGGCCAGTGGCGACCTCATTCGAGCGCATGCTTACTATCCAATCGCCTTAATACTCGTACTGTTAGGGGCATTCACAAAGTCGGCGCAATTTCCTTTTCATTTTTGGTTGCCGCATGCCATGGCAGCCCCCACACCCGTTAGTGCTTACCTGCATTCCGCCACGATGGTGAAGGCCGGCATTTTCTTAATGGCGCGTTTTTACCCGGCCCTTGCCGGTACCGATCTTTGGTTTCTAATCGTCAGCCTAACCGGCTTAACCACCCTACTACTCGGCGCATACATTGCGCTATTTAAACACGATCTCAAGGGTCTACTGGCTTACTCTACGATTAGCCACCTTGGCTTAATTACACTGCTGCTAGGGCTAAACTCGGACCTTGCCGCCGTCGCGGCGGTATTCCATATTATCAACCATGCTATTTTTAAAGCCTCTCTATTTATGGCAGCGGGCATTATCGATCACGAATCGGGCTCGCGCGATATGCGCAAGCTTAATGGGCTTTGGAAATACATGCCCCATACCGCTACCTTAGCCATTGTGGCGGCACTATCGATGGCAGGCGTGCCCTTACTGAATGGATTCTTATCGAAGGAAATGTTTTTTGCTGAAACACTGAATCAAAGTATATTGGGATCTCTTTCATGGATAATCCCTTTGCTAGCCACCATTGGCGCAGCCTTTTCTGTCGCCTATTCTTTACGCTTTATTCACGATGTTTTCTTTAACGGGCAACCGATAGGCCTACCTAAAACGCCAAAAGAGCCACCTCGTTACGTAAAGATACCGGTCGAAATTCTTGTAGCACTTTGTTTACTCGTGGGTATTCTTCCCGCCTTCGTCATCGAAGATCTGTTAAATATTGCGTCTTTAGCGGTATTAGCTCATGGGGTACCTGCTCACAATTTGGCCATATGGCACGGGTTTAACATCCCCCTACTCATGAGCTTTTTAGCCATGGCGGGAGGCATTATCATTTATTACAACCGACGCCACCTGTTTGAATTTCAGTCGCACTTCGACCAACCCGATGCGAAATTTATTTTCGAAGGTATCGTTCAATCGATAGTCAGAGGCTGCCAGCGCATTATTAAAACCTTAGAAAATGGCTCACTGCAGCGCTATGTTTTTATGCTGCTGTTATCCACACTGGTGATGGCGGCATACCCGCTAATCGATTTAACGCAAAACGTGGGCTCACAGTCGCTAATCCCATTTGATGGTGTCGCCATAACCGGTGCTTTTTTAATGGTATTAAGTGCAATCGCAACCGTAATCTGGCACCGAAGGCGATTTCTTGCACTCATATTTCTGTCTGTTGTGGGCTTATTTGTTTCGCTGGCATTTGCGTTATTTTCGGCACCCGACTTGGCTCTTACACAACTATCTGTCGAGATAGCCACCATTATTTTATTGCTACTGGCGTTATTCTTTTTACCGCAAAGTACGCAAAAAGAATCGACCAATCGGCGCCTAAGCGTAGACCTACTAGTATCCGGGCTCATAGGCTGCGTAATAGGCACCATCTGTTACACCATGCTGACTACGCCGTTAAACACTATCTCAGACTTCTTTATCGCTAATAGCAAAACCGGTGGCGGCGGAACAAATGTGGTTAATGTCATTCTTGTCGATTTCAGGGGCTTCGATACACTTGGCGAAATTATCGTTTTAGGCATTGCCGCGCTGGGCATTTTTAAAGTCATTGCCAAAATGCGCATATCCATGTCAACGCGCGATGACAAAGGACGCGCCTGGAGCAATGACCCTCGGCCTATGATGCTTGAAATGGTGTCGCAGAGCCTTCTTCCTTTGGCGCTACTGGTATCGGCTTATATTTTCTTGCGTGGCCATAATATGCCCGGCGGTGGCTTTATTGCTGGCCTTATTACGGCGGTGGCCATCATTCAGCAATACATAGCTCACGGAGTGCAATGGATAAAGCCACGTATCAATATCGACTACCAATGGGTTATTGGCAGCGGAATTTTAATTGCAACAGCAACTGGCTTAGGGAGTTTACTTTTTGGCGAACCATTCCTAAGCACTTGGTTCGATTACTTCGAGCTACCTTGGGTTGGAAAATTCGAACTTGCCAGCGCCATGCTTTTTGATTTAGGCGTATACCTTACGGTGGTGGGTGCAGTAATGATGATACTGGCCAATTTAGGCAGATTAACCAGCACCGAGCGCCTTGAAACTCAGGAGAATAATTAATGGAAGCTATTTACGCACTCTGTGTTGGCATACTGACTACTTGCGGATTTTTTCTCGTTTTAAGAGGCCGAACCTTTACGGTTGTCATTGGGTTAACCTTACTGTCCTACGCGGTTAACCTGTTCCTTTTCGCCAGCGGTCGGCTCAAGCTGAATGCCGCTGTGGTATTAGGGGAATCGGCCGAATACAGTGATCCATTACCTCAAGCGCTGGTTTTAACCGCCATCGTTATTGGTTTTGCAATGACTGCTTTTGTTGTGATTTTAGCTATGCGCTCCCGAGCTGATCAGGGCAATGACCATGTCGATGGGCAACCCCCGACACAACCACAAAGATTAAGCGCTTTAGACCGGAGAGATAGTTAATGCAACACCTGCCTATTCTGCCTATTTTAATACCGATGCTGGCGGCAGTATTTATGTTGCTGCCGCCGTTAAGTCATTCAATTATCCGGCACCGTGCTGTTGCCGTTTCGGCCATGGTTATTCTTGTCGTTACATCAGCCTTATTGCTACTAACCAGTCATCAGCAAGGCACGCAAATGTACATACTGGGGGGGTGGCAACCGCCTTTCGGCATTAGTTTGGTTGCCGACAGGCTATCTACCCTGATGGTATTACTAACCTCAGTGCTAGGCCTGGGCGCATTACTCTATGCCTGCGCAGGTGACGATAAAGAAGGTATGTATTTTCACCCACTATTTCTATTTCAAATAATGGGGGTTAATGGCGCATTTTTAACCGGCGATATTTTTAACTTATTTGTATTCTTTGAAGTACTACTCATTGCCTCTTACGCGCTATTAATGCACGGCGGCGGCAAACAAAAAACCAAAGCCAATGTTCACTACGTGATATTGAACCTTGTGGGCTCGAGTATTTTCTTATTTGCACTCGGCATTTTATACGGCACTCTTGGCTCCCTGAACATTGAGGACATGGCCGGGAAAATACGCCAGCTCAACGAACACCAGCAAGCCCTTGTGAAATCCGGGGGGCTTTTATTATTGGTGGTATTTGGGCTAAAAGCGTCTTTATTACCCTTACACTTCTGGCTACCCAAAACCTATGCGGCTGCTAGTGCGCCGGTAGCGGCATTATTTGCCATTATGACTAAAGTCGGGATTTATAGTATTTTACGCGTACACACGACTCTCTTCGGTGAAGATGCCGGAGATCTAGCCGGCATTGCCATACCCTGGCTATGGCCCTTGGCACTATTAACTGTAGCCGTGGGCGCCATCGGTGTGCTTGCTAGCCCAAGCTTGCGGTTAACAACCTCCAATTTAGTAATTGTCTCGGTAGGCACGCTCTTACTGGGTATTGCCATGCAGCGCGAAGCCGCAACCGCTGCGGCGCTTTACTATTTGATTCATTCCACCTTAATTACAGGCGCATTATTCTTACTCGCTGACATTATCAGCAAGCAACGCGGTAAAGCAGAAGATCGCTATGTTATTGCCCGCGAAATGAAACACGCAAAAGTCATTGGCATCGTATTTTTTATTGCCGCACTGACCGTTGTAGGTTTGCCGCCATTGTCTGGTTTTGTCGGCAAAATACTGATATTACAAGCCGCTCAAGGCATGCAAGAAATCGTTTGGGTCTGGCCGGTAATTCTATTGGCGAGCCTTGCGTGCTTAGTAGCAATATCCCGCGC
>NZ_CEXWTU010000007.1:13012-56481 GCF_982758155.1 Marinagarivorans sp.
ACCACTATATTCTGGCGTTCAACCGGTGATAATCACAGCAATGAAGCCACCTCGCCACTCAAGTTTATTGCCGTAGCCTGGCTACTTTTAGCCTCGCCCTTATTGGTGGTATTTGGCGGGCCCATAACGGAATATACCCGCCTTACCGCAACCCAGCTGCACGAGAGTACTCCATCAATTAATGCTATGCCGACTAGTGTTACGACAACAAATATTACGCCACCAGGAGGAGAGCAGTAATGAGCATCAAACCGCGTTTTCGCTTATTCCCCATGCCAGTACATTCCCTTCTGTTGTTTGTCGTTTGGCTATTGCTTAACAATACCTTAGCCCCAGGGCATTTAGTTTTGGCAACGTTTTTCGCCATTGCCATTCCACTGCTAACCTCCGGCATGCAAGACCCACAACCCCGATTTCACAAACCCTGGGTTACCCTTCGCTATGTTTTAATGGTACTAGGTGACATCATTGTGGCAAACTTTGAAGTCGCTATATTAGTAGTGGGGCCGGCTAAAAAATTGAACCCGGGCTTTATCGCCATCCCCCTTAGCATCGAGCATGAATTGCCGATTACCCTACTCTCCAGTACCGTTTCTTTAACTCCAGGCACGGTCAGTGCCGAAGTGTCTGAAGACAAAAAGTGGCTCTATGTACACGTGTTAAATCTAACGGATAAAGAGGCACTGATCGCATTGATCAAGCAACGTTATGAGTGCCCTCTTATGGAGATATTCGAATGTTAAATATCGCAATTACAATTGCCTCAACATTAGTTTGTTTATCGTTGCTGCTCAATTTATGGCGGCTATTTATAGGGCCAAGCAGACCAGACAGAATTCTAGCGCTGGATACCATGTACATTAATAGCATTGCGCTCATTATTTTATTTGGTATCTCTTCACGCACAACGCTTTATTTTGAAGCCGCATTGTTAATTGCTATGCTCGGTTTTGTCAGCACTGCAGCTATGTGTAAATACATTTTACGTGGCGACTTAATCGAGTAGTCAGAAAACAATAATTTACATCAAAATATATTAGGGTATAGAGAATGGAATTTTGGATTGAATTAGTCGCATCAGTCTTTTTAGTCGCAGGTGCAATTTTTGTTTTTATTGGCTCTCTTGGCCTCGCAAAATTACCCGACTTTTATACTCGGCTTCACGGCCCCACTAAAGCGACAACACTGGGCATGGGCTGCATGCTAATCGCCTCTGTAATACTCGTCACCTACCAACAAGGGTATTTAAGCCTGCACGAACTGCTTATCACACTGTTTTTGCTTATTACAGCTCCCGTTACTGCACATATACTCGCTAAAACAGCCATGCACCATAAATTAGAAATGCTCGAAAAAACCACTGATAAGGCATTATCACTACGGGCTCGCGAACGAATGAATCCATAGTTTATTGCACGTAGTTTATAAGCTGCGCTTTTACCTTAAACAACTCCAAGTCTTCAGGGCTGAATAATCAAAGGTATAATGGCGTTTAAAAATGGTCATTTCATCCTCGCTCTCACCATGCGAGAAAATCAAAAACCATCAAAATAGATACTCAATAAAGACCCGCGAAGTGATAATCGAAGCCCTCGATCGCCTAACTGCGCAATCTATGTATGTTCGCTATGAGCCACGACGAAGCCGCAAGCTAACACTTATAGGTAGGTGATCTGAACCTGTATTTCGACCTACCTTAAAACTCTGCGTCGCAAAGTGCTCTGAAACCATTATATGGTCAATAGGTATACCAAACCATAATGCCATTGAAGGCCAAGTTGAGCCAACACCATATCCATCCCGAGCATTTCGTAAACCACCCTCATCACATAACACCTTGTAGTGACTTGACCACATGGTGGCATTCAGATCACCCGCAATGATTAATGGATTCTTAGAGATGCGAGCTTCTTGAGCCAATGCCAGCAATTGCTCGTTACGAGAGTGAAAGTATTGTTTATTAATAGGAGGGAGTGGATGGGTGGCAATAAAGGTGAAGTTTCCCATATCGGATTTTAATTCAACCAAAACACTCGGAACTGAGGCCCCGCCAAAATACCGAATAGTTTTATTCTCAATAGGCAGCTTGCTGTAAAGTGCTATTCCAAAGTTATCCTCACGAGCTTCAATGACTGAGTATTTATACTCTTTGTTAATTGCAGTCAATTGCCCTACCCAACGACCATTGGTTTCTAGCAGTAATATTATATCTGGATTGTCATCCCTGATCAGGCCCATCAAAAGCTCGGCCGACGAATTACTGGTCAGAACATTATTCATAAATATCTTTATATCGCCACGATCTGGACCTGGACCCTCAAGATCATCAATATACCAAGGAAGTATATACATTGAGTTAAAGACTAAAATGGTTAACGAAATCCCAGCATTGACATGCGCTTTAGACACCACAAGCACGATTAAACAAAAAAAACCAGAAATGGCGTAATGAAACCTAAAATTTGAAGCCAGATCAAAAAACAAATTCAGCTCACTAAATAGACCTAAAACACTTAAAGCACAGGTGATATAAAGAACAAGCAGAACATAACCACGGAATATCATTTTCATATAGGGTACTTTTTCTTCACATTACGTTACGAGACTGCAGAAAAGAGCCCTTCAAATCTATTAAGTTCACCGACCCCGTCAAAACAACATTTATTGCATTACTCAGGCGAGTGAATAGCGAATAATCCTTGCGCCGAGTCACTTATATTTAGCAAGACATTGCGACTATTCGAAATAATACCCAGTAAAAAAACCGATCTAACCAACTACCGAGTGGTTAATCTTGGTGGCATTGCTGCTATAGAGCAAGAAGAAGTGACTAGTAGTAGTAATATTAAAGCGAGTGACGAAAGTCGAAGTGGCAGCTCTTTCCCATTATGGTTATTGAGCCTATGCAGCGCGTTTATTCTAGGGCGCATACTGTGGCAATCATTCATTGAAAAGCCCCTTAGGGCTTTCACTCAAAGAATAGCGGTAAACTACAAAGCAAGAAAACCACAAACTCACATTATTATTACATCGGCTTAAATAGAGGTAATAATAATTGCGAATGGCTTTTAGTTCATAGCATTAAAATCGCATAAGGAATTACCAACTGTAATATAGCGTTGATCTATATTGGTTTCACAGTACCAGCGATTAATACCCCCGCTACCCAGTACTTCAGGCCAAACCCGTAAACTACGATCGACGCCAAAAAAATCATTCAACGCTACAATGATTGAACCATCGTCCTCTAACTCATAATCATCAATATACTTATAAGTACGCAGCTTTAGGCTATCTAAAGCTGCTGCATTCTCATCGACATTGAAGTTTCCTGTGTTCATATAATGCTCCGTAATCGCCATCTTTGCTGGAGCCAGAGTAGTCACCAAATAGACCAACTCAGATTGGACCTTATAAATTTTTGCCAACGCAATGGGCTCTTCTGGTCGCACGACCTCGGGCTCAACAATAACGGGCACTTTCTTTATAGACTTATTCTTTTTCACCGTATGCCGAGGTTCCATCAGCACGCTATCAGCAGCAATTCGTTTACGCTCAACCACCAACGCCGCATTGTGTATTTTTTTATTCTCTTGAATTTTTACCAGCATTGGCGCCACTTGCGCTTCTGCCTTGTGCTTTTGTTCACGACTTAACAATTTGACCAATGTAAAACGGGCCTTGCCCGGATTAGTGGGTTCCCAACTTTTAACATCATCTTTAGGGTCTTTCTCGGCAACTAGAGTCCACATATAAGCCGTTGTATAGTCTTTTTTAACTTCGGTGCCGTTGTAGTAATGCAGAAATAACTGGCTGTGCGCATAGTTAATGCCCTGCATAGCCGCTTGAGTATATAACTCGTGAGCTTTCTTTACATCCTTAGCAATGCCTTTGCCCGTTGATAGCATGTAAGCCTTACTATACAAAGACATACCGCTGCCATACTTTGCTCCCAAATCAAATTGCTCAGCAGCATTATCATGCTGGTGTGCGTTGTAATACAGAAGACCTACAGCATTACAAGCATCGCCAACACCTTCTTCACAGGCTTCTTGATACAACGCCATGACCTTAGAGCTATGATTGGCATCATGAAATCGTCCATCCTCAATTAATAATGCCATCCAATATGTCGCCTCAGCAAACCCGGCCTCATGGGAACGCTTAAATAAATTGACGGCTTCTTTTCGCGTTCGCCGGTCACTGTCATTAATCAGCATGCGCGCGAGTAAATAAGCAGCAACAGGGTGCTGCATATCGGCGGCAAGCTGGCACTCCTCAATAGCAACGCCCCACTCTTCGGCTCCGAACTCTTCAATACACTGATTAACAGAATCAAGCATAACGGTACGGTCTGCAGCTAACTGCTCATCACTGGGTAGCCCATAAGATTTTGGCTCCCAATGGATCCACTCAACACTTAATAAATACTTTTCTATAGCCGGGGAAAGCGCCTGAAAGTCCTCCAATAAAGTCTGAGTCGGTAGTGAAAAACCGATGCCTTCTGTACGACTCAAAATCATCGTATTCACACCGAGTAGCCGCCCGTCAGGATCGATTAGTGGTCCACCACTATTGCCCGGATTAATCGCAGCGTCAGTTTGAATAAATGAAATGCCATCATGGTCGGCATACCCCGAAACAATTCCCGAGGTAGCGGTGTATTTCATACCCGCAGGGTTACCAATCGTAAATACCTTATAGCCCAAAGGCTGATCCAGCGTACTATCCTGCTCAAGAAAGGGGCAACCGACTTCTTTAATTTTTAAATAAGCTAAGTCATAGTCAGTACTTCTGGCGATCAACTTGGCCTGTACTTCCCGCCCATTGACAAAAGACACTCGAATTTCACTGGCATCACCATTCGTATCGTACGAATCTGCAGCCTTGTTAATTGCCGTCAATTGCTTCTGAAGCTCGTCTCGCTCTTTGCGGCCTGGCGAACCATGCTTAAAATAAGCCTTAAGCTGGCTTTGATCTGTCTTCAATTCTTTGATGGCATCAAAGTCCAAATGGACGACATGTGCGTTAGTCACAATAGTACAGCTGTCATCGAGAAAAAATCCCGATCCAGTACCAAAACCCGAATCAATAAAGACAGTAGCATTGCGAGCACGCTCAATCGCGTTTCGCGGTGCGTGATCGACCAACAACTCGGCCGCCAACCCCGTCACTGTAGGTTGCGAAAAAGAGGAGGAATGCGTAGCCGATGCTTTAGTAACTACTGTAACTGGGGCGATAGCCGGTGGCGGCATAGCTGGGGCGTTAGTATCGGAAGTGCAAGCGCAAAGTAAAAAAGTAATCAAGCAAAAGCAAACTAAGCTGGGGCGTTCCATGTCTAAAATATTCCAAATATCGAAAGTGGCCTGCGATAATGCCAAAGCACCCGAGGCTAAGCAAGTAAAAGCCATTGGACACTAATGAGGGCTCCTTCACAGCACAAAACATCTAGGCTATCAAAACACGGGCTATCTTACAAAATAACCAAACTACAACTGCTCACTGTAGTTATCTGGCTGAAATTTTAAGTACTCGCCTAACCGAGGGTCACATAACGGGGCGAGGCTAGAATCCCGCTATGTGAGCCTTGAACACCTTTGCGAATTCAGCGTAGTGATCTCCATTACCAAGAGCAAACTAGCCGCATCAAAAGCCCTTTCACCTCTTAATCAATAATTTCGCAGCAACGGCTCAATGCCATCGTCACGAACAATACAGTGATGAAAAGCTTTTCAATATGCAAAATATCATCACGATACACCTCTGCATTTTTGGTTCTTCGTAATTTAGAGCACTCAAGGCTTTGCAGTGGAAATATTTGAGCAATAGCGCTTTTCAGCCAATACTGAAAAATGCATTGCCAATTGCCTCAAAAATTTCGATCAATGCGTCAATCACAGCATGCAATAGAGCCTCTACGCCCCCCCAAAAAAAACTCTACCGCACCTTCACTAGCTACAACGATAGGGCCGCCAATACAGTATGCAGCGACCGCTACGCCAGCAACCGTTGCGATACTAAGCCCCCAGAAATACAAATATATCGACGAGATAACTAGTGCCACGGACAATATCGCATTGATTATTCGGAGCAACAGCTTCCTTTCTTTTCTCTTCATAACTCCCCCTGGTACTTGCAGTTACAATAATTTCCATTTAAAGCGGTAATCCTAGAAACTTAATTGACATAAAAGTCTCCTCAAAATAAGAATATAAAGCTCCCCGCACCCGGCTCCTAAATCTCTGTGCCCTGTGCAGGTTAGGCTAGGACATGGCGTTGATTTTGGGGCCAAAAATCAGTGATTTTTAGAGGGACGGTCCCTGCTGGTAGTGATTATAAAAATATCAGGATAATAACTAGAGCTGCTTAAAACGAGTGCCTATCCCAGCAACTTCATAGGCGTGGTTATGGCACAAATAGAGCCAGTGCCGGCAACGCTGCATATCAGCAGTTAAACGATGGAGAGTGGTTTAATTTCATCGAGAATGGCGATAATAATGTAGCATAAAAGGCTACTGCCCCCCGGCCGGTGATGAAGCTTATACCGTAGGATTAACACCGGAACATTCGTGCGTACAGGTTTCAATAATGAACGGCGGCCCTAATGATGCCGATGAAGAAACCAACTACCGAGTGGTTAATCTTGGTGGCATTGCTGCTATAGAGCAAGAAGAAGTGACTAGTAGTAGCAACATTAAAGCGAGTGACGAAAGTAGAGGTGGCGGCTCTTTCCCCATTATGGTTATTGAGCCTATGCAGCGCGTTTATTCTAGGGCGCATGCTGCGCAAGGTTTAAACAATTATTAATGTACCTGCTTTTGAAGGGCTGCTATGGGCGAAACCCGGGTAGCCCCTTCAACCCTAAGACAACACCATAAAAAAGGATGAAACCCTTAAAGCCCAGGCAGCCCCCCGGTAACATTGCGCGAGCCAAACGTATTGGTATTCACATCCATGGCTTGTGCCATACTAACCAGCAAGCGGGAATGGTCCTGGTTGTTAAAGGCTAATGCACGGCCCGTCGTTATGGCGCCCCCGGCATTACCCGCTAAAATAAACGGCGCATTACTGTGCTGGTGATTATAAGACTGCCCAAGTTCAGAAAAGAATAATGCCATGCTATTGCCCAGTGCGGTACGCTCACCTTCATCAATCGCGTTAAGCTTGTTAATTAAACGCTTAAAGCCGTTAGTATAAAGCTGGCGATTTTTAATAAACCAAGGCAGGTGTGTACTGCGTTTTTCTGTTGCACCAAAGTGTGATGACGCATGCTGCACCATGTCAGCATCTTTAAATTTAATCTGACCAAAATACTGCGACACCTGCAACGAGAATACGCGAGCAATATCGCACTCCAACAACTTAACCAACAAATCAATCTGTAAGTTAAGTTGTATTTCAAAAGGACTATTACCGCTACCCAGGTCAGTACTTAAACCGGCATCAATTGGTGCATTTAAATTCGCCTCAAAATCACTGTAATTACAGCTTAGCTCCTCTCCGTTTAAGCGCTTTTCTAGGTCATACAAGCCATCCATATGAACATCAAGCTTATCTTGCTCTAAGCTGCCTAAATCTTTTTTAAGTTGATTCATTTCGGCTAAAACATTATCGACAACTAGCTGATTACGCTGTTTTCCCTGATTAGGTAAGAGCGAACCGATATAATTAGCAAAGCCGGTATTGGCATCTTTAGCCCCCAGCACTTGCGAGCCCTGTAAAAAAAAAGGCGAACGTTGAGTCGCCATGACATTTAAATGCACATTCCTAAAGGGCGTATCAGCGCCGATTTGCTGACCCAAATAAAAGTCTAGCGATGTCGCATTAGTGGCTTTAAACGTGGCGGCACTGTCTGAATCATTCGCGGTGATTGCTTTCTGTAAACCTCCTGGGTGTACGCCCGCCCCCCCCATCATGTCTACACCGGATAAAAACACACAATGTTGTTTAACATCATTTAATGGTTGCGTCATTCCAGGTAAATTAAAGTTAGTTCCAGTGCCGGTAGCGTGCCAGTCCGGCGGATTAATACCATCGGGCATATAAAAAAAGATGGCACGCTTAGGCGCATTGGTGGCAGCCTGAACTGGATTGAATATACGGGTAGCCAGAGGACTCAATACCCCAGCGACTAACGCACCTTTTAAAAAACGACGTCTATGATTAAGCTTTTTCATGGTAAACCTCTAAACTAAGCAGCCTTCATAACAGGCCTGTCGCTTTTATTACTGGCGAATTAAAAACTGGGGAAGCTGAGTAACATCAAACATCATCTTTATCATGCTGCCATCATGTAGCTCAAGCTTTGAGGTTAAGGCATCTGTGGTGCAATCATCAACTTCACCCACCCCTTGCGCGTAGCGATAAAATTGCTTGGCAAAGCAAGCTTTAGCGCTAGAAGATTGCGCTAAATGCTGCGCTAAATCTTTGGGGCTATTGATAATTTCATCTATACCGCTACCAATACCCTGCGCATCGTTAACCCATAAATTGGTAACATCAATTAACTGATTGGTTTCATTCTGCCTAAAAACACCCGCACCATTAAATTGTTCTAGGGCAAAACCTAAATCATCTATCACATAATGGCAAGTTGCGCACTCACCAGCACTTGAATGCTCGGCAAAACTTTCGCGGGCCAACTTACCTGTATCCCGCTCGGGCACAATAATATCGATATTGCGCGGTACAGGCGGTAAATCGTGGCATAGCATTTCGGTTCGCACAAAAATGCCGCGCTCAATAGGGTTGGTATCTGTTGCGTTAGCATGCGCAGCCATAGAGCCGCCCATGGTTAACCAGCCATGACGGTTAGGCGTATTGGTTTTTTGAAAACCTTCATTATTGGCATCGGGCAACGTTAAATTGTAAAAGTCAGCCAATGTCTTATTCGCTATAGTGTAATCGGCATTATATAACTCACTAAATTGCCCTTCACCCTCAAACACGACTGCCTGAAAAAATCGGTCGGCCTCTGTCACCATGCTAATGCCAACTGCGGCGCTGTAACCACTAAAAACCTGCGTATCTTTTTCGCCGATATCCGCTAAGGAATCCACCTGCAGCCACATTTTGCCAAAACGCCCTACTGTTGGTTTTATACGAAAGTTACCTAAAAAACCTTGGATGCGATTAAGCGCTTTTTCAGCGGAATCAAAATCTCCATTGGTGGCGGAAGTGAAAATAGCTTGATCGGGCGCGCGACCCAAAAAAGTAAATGACAGCCAACTTGCAGTTTCGTAGGGTGTTAACTTATACGTACCATCGGCTTGTTGATTACCCAGTTCGGTGCGGTATAAAAAATGCGGTGAATTAAAAGCGGCTACTACTAAGGATTTTGCACCCTCGATTAAACCTTGAGCACTAGTGTCAGTAATAAATGCACGATAGCGGCTAAATTCTTCACCGGTTATGGGGCGCCTAAAGGCTAAAGGCAAAAATTGATTCACAAGAGTATTGGCACACTCATCACCTTGCAAACAATCGCCGTAGGACTGCATAAATTTACTGAATTTTCCGGCATCGTCAAAGCGCGTACTTAAACTTTGTGCAATATCTAAATAGCCATCGACAAATGTACTACTAATTAAAGTCTCGTCTGCATTATTATCAAACCCATGCAGGCGGTTTTCGGTAGGCAGGCGGACCCATTCCGGGGCATTTAGCTTTAACAGCATATCGGTAGTAAGCTTGTACTCCCAATGGGTTAAGCGGCGTAAACGGCGACTTAAATACTCTGGCTGCGCACACGCTGCAGGCTCAAGTTGGCCAAAACGCTCGCCCATATAAGTATCAACAATATATTCGCTTACTTTTATGGAGCACTCGCTACCACAATCGTCAATATTGCCCTTAGGCATATAGGCCGTGTTATAACTCACAAGTGCGGCCATATCCGGGTATTTAACCCCAGAAAGCTCGGTTAGATCTTGGCCAAAGCCTTTTCCGTCTTCATTATGGCAACCTTGGCAATGCTCTTCGTAATAATACTTGCCGGTCAATACAGTCGGTTGTGATGAATCACTACTAGATGACACACCAGCACTACTCGCCTGCAATGAACTCATCGTACTGGATACGCTACTGCTGGCTGGGTTTGAACTACTGCTGCTAAGCGAGAGACTAGAAAGCGACTCCGATTCTGGCGTAGCCACACAACCGCTAAGCAAAGGGAAAAAGGTTAAGCACAGCAGTGGCGCAATAGACACTACACAATGTTTAGCTGTTTTTATTATGTACATTTTTGTTAACAAAGGGCCACCACGCATACTGTTACCGCCAGCTATTTAGCCTTAAGTAATAAGAAGTCAAATAGGTATTCAATCAATAATTATTATAACCGACTGACTGGGTTCGCATTTATGCCTAGCATAGAAAAACATTGATCCTTGAAGATGGATCACGCTCTAAGTGAGACATTATTGGCAGAAATAACAGAAATGGTGAACACCAGGGCTCGCTTGGTTAGGCCTCACCACAGCGGAAACATCGACAACATCAACACAACCGCACCAAAAAACTGTTATACAGGAAGGTATACTATTTAACGGCGCCGCAGAATCTAGAACCATACGCGCAATGACACTAGCCGCATTAAAGAAAGCCGCCCCGCCTACAACTGCCCACTTTAGTTATCTGGCTGAAATTTTAAGTATTCGCCTAACCGAGGGTCACATAAAGGGGCGGGGCTAGAATCCCGCTACGTGACCCTTGAAGATCTTTGCGAATTCAGCGTAGCGCTCTCCATTGCCAAGAGCAAACTAGCCGCCTCAAAGCCCTTTCACCTCTCAATCAAGACTTTCGCAGCAACGACTCAACGCCATCGCCACGACCAATACAGCGATGAAAAGCTTTTAAATACGCAGAATATCATCACGATACACCTCTACATTTTAGGCTCTTCGTAATTTAGAGCACTCAAGGCTTTGCAATGGGAATCTTGAGCAATAGCGTTTTTCAGCCAATACTGGAAAAAGCATTGCCAATTGCCTCAAAAATTCCGATCAATGCGTCAATCACAGCATGAAATAGAACCTCTACGAGCCCCATAAAAACCTCTACCGCACCTTCGCCAGCTACAACGATAGGGCCGCCAATACAGCATGCAGCGACCACTACACCAGAAACCGCTGCAATACTAAGCCCCCAGAAATACAAATGTATCGACGAGATAACTAGCGCCACGGACGATATCGCATTGATGATTCGGAGCAACAGCTTCCTTTCTTTTCTCTTCATAACTTCCTCCTGCTACTTGCAGTTAAAATAATTACTATTTAAAGCGGTAATGCTAGAAACTTAATTGACATAAAGCCTCCACAAATAAGAATATAAAGCCCCCCCGCATCCGGCTCCTCAGCCTCCTCACAAATCTCTGAGCTCTGAGCTCTGAGCAGGTAAGGCTAGGACATGGCGCTGATTTTGGGGCCAACAATCAGTTATTTTTAGAGTGACGGTCCCTACTGGTGGTAATTATAAAAATATCAGGCGAATAACTAAAACTGCTTAAAACGAGTGTCTGTCCCAGCAGCTTTTTAACGACGTAACTCAGCGCACATCCACCACTCTGCTGGCCACTTTGTAGCGAATTTTTAAACCTTGCCACTTGGGTAGCTCCCAACGCTGGGGGTCGGTTTTGCGTATGCCTGTCACTCGCTCAATAACCACCGTATTTTTATCCAACTGGTAGTCCACTTTTAATTGCAAGTTTGCCAGCGCGAGCTGTTTAGGGTAAAGGTTATCAATGTCCTCTCGCTGCCAATCGGGCACGCCATCAAACGCTAAATCATCGGCATCAATTAGAGGAATATCATCAACGGTTTCTAGCCCTAAGCTCACCAGTTTCTCGGCAAGGTAGGCGCCTGGCTCGGGTACCGCGTCTGCGCGTTTTTCTAAACTTAAATAGATTTTCCACGCATGTAAGTCTGCGTGCAGTTGCTCGGCTACTTTAGGGAATATTTTATTGCGTAAAATTAATTCACTTAACGCTAAAGGCAGTAGTGCTTGATTGGGGGGGCTTTGCTTTTTTTCTATTTCTCGGCCGGCAAACGTACGATGGGTTTCGACGAGGATTTTCTTTTTTTCAATAAAGGTTCTACCCAACGTTACATCGCCTAATTGCCACTGGCACATTTGCTTAAGTGTAATAGGCGACATGCATGTCGCCAGTGCAAGGTTTTGCTTTGTACCCTTAGCGGGAATAATATGCTGGTCTAATACTATCGCCGCTTCGGCCTCTTCGGCAAAGCGACTATCGCGGCCCACTGTTACCTCGCTATAGCCGTTGCCTAATGCTTGGCGGCGCTTTTGCCTGCGCACAAAAACCAGCTCGGGCAACGCGACAGCAATCGCCTCTTGCAATGCCTTTAGGGTGTATTCGGCGGAATCCTTAATAGCTGGCAGCGCTAAAGAATATCGAATCTTATTGGCCATTACCTTGGCTTCCGCTTGTGAACGGCTATCGACCTGTAATTCAACGGGAATACTTTGGCTGCGAATAAGACTGATCAGCGTGCTTATATCGCACGCGTGGGCCTGCCACTGTTTAAGGGCTTTATGCCCCTCCTCCGTATTAGGTAGCTGAATAAGGCGCTGCGATTGACTAAGGGCACACGCCACATCCACCATGGCACAGCGTAATGCCGTCGTTGGCATAGCGGTAATTAGGTGCGCAAAAAGTGTATCGATGGGTAATGGGTAGAGTACCTTGCCATGCTCGGTGATGACTCCTGAAGTATTAATCGCCTGCATGTTAATCAGCTTATCGCTGGCACGCTTTAACGCCGCATCAGGGAGTGAACTAGGTAATAATAATTGACCGAGACGCTCGCCACAGCTAGCGGCCGCCAGCATTGGCTCAACTAACTCTTCACGTAACAACTCTGGTGGAGTTGTCGCCACCAACGGCGCAAACTCGCCGTAAAGGCGTAAACATAAGCCGGCTTGGGTTCGGCCAGCTCGCCCCTTACGCTGCTCGGCACTGGCTTGTGATATCGCCTGCAAGCTAAGCACGGTGCGCCCGCCGCGCTGATGAGTACGCCGCTCTAGGCCTGAATCAATCACCGTGGTTACCCCCGGAATCGTCAGCGATGTCTCGGCAATATTGGTGGCCAATACCACCTTTCTTTTTTGATGGGCGCTGGCGTTAAGCGCTTGCTGCTGGCATTGCTTGGATTCAGCGGCATGCAGCGGAATAATATTTAACGCGGGGTATTCGCGCAACAATGATTGTAAAGCACTCTGGCAAGCGGCTATTTCACGGCGGCCGGGCAAAAACACTAATACATCACCGGGTTGCCGCACTAATGCTTGTTCAACCGCACTGCGTACTCTTTTTTCCAAATCATTTTGCTCAGGCATTGCCTGCTTATTATGGCTTAAGTGCTCCACCATCACCGGGTAGCTTCGACCTTCGGATATCAGCCTTTTGCCCCCTAAATAATCACTCAGCTGCTGGCTGTTAAAGGTTGCCGAAGTCAACACAATGCGGTGACCATCCTTTTTTTTGAGCAAAGCCAATAAGACGTCGGTATCCCAACGGCGCTCGTGAAACTCATCAATAATAACAGTCTTAAAATCGCGTAGCCCATTATCACTTAACCAACGCAACGCAATGCCCGGGGTTACAAAAATCACTTGGCTAGATGGCTGATACTGCGAATCAAAACGAATAGCATAACCGACCCCCTCACCCAACGGTGTGTTATCCAGCTGGGCCACATATTCGGCCAAAGCGGTACACGCCACCCGCCTAGGCTCCACCACCAACACTTTACCCTCAGCTTTTGCCCATAATGGCAAGCGCGTAGACTTACCCGAGCCAGTTTCGGCCTGCACCACTAAGTGCTGCGTTTTTATTGCTTGGGTAAAGTCCGATCGGATTTTATCTATAGGGAGTACGTTCATGGTTTTTTGGGGCCGGCAATAATGTTTAGGGAGAGATGAAATAGTGTATTCATATATGGGTTTTCTGCGTCAAACTATTATTGCATGCTCCTAGGTGCTTTTATTCTTGCTTGTCGTTTTTGCTTTTTTCACTGGCTTTAACTTTTCACGCTCTTCTTTAATTCGCTGTAACAATCAACAGCGATTAAAAAACCGTCGGAAATGCAGCTGGCCTTGTATTACTTCGCCCGCCTGTGGGTTTATGCAGCGCACCATGGCGTTAATGAGTGCACGCAGGGTGAAGCACTGCCCTGCCCTCCGTTTTTTTCGTTGGCGTTTTTTCTAACAGGCCTTCGTATAAATCGCCCAAGCCGTCTTTGGCGGCGCTGAACCGGTCGATTTGGTCCAGCTATTTTATCAGTTGTTCTAAAAGCGTGGCTCACGCATACAGCTTTGTGCATCTTGGTAGACTGCGGCAATGAGTTTATCTTGGTGTATGACATTGCCCTCACCGTCTTTGCCGGTAGAAAGACCCAGCAGTATGCGTCTGTAGTCGCCTAATAGATTGATACCGCTTTTTTATTTAAATCCGCCCAGCGGCAGCCTTCGGGCAGAATGTGTTTTTGCCGTAATGCAGCCTCGGTATTTTCGTACACCATTTTCATAAACAGTAACAGCACGAGTTCGGTGACGTAGTCGGAATAGTTAATGCCGTCGTCGCGCAGCACGTCGCAGAGGTTCCAGAGCTTTTGTACGATATCGTTGTGGGCATGTTTACGTCTTTTAGTTAGGGCGTTAACGACTTGCTTGATAGGGGTTATCGGCAAGTAGTGCAAATAAGGGTTGATTGATATAAAAGTTACTGCGACCAATTTTCTCTTTGCCTAGCAATTGGGCATCTACCAACATTTCGAGGTATTTGGTGGCGGTAATACGGGTGACGCCGAGGTCTTCTACCAAAAATTCAATTTTGGTGTAGGGGTGGCTAAATAAGTTGTTGAGTAATTCGTGGCTGTAAATTTTGGGTAGGTGGTCGCGAATGTGGTTTTTATACCGCTGCATAAGCGCTTGAATATTTTCGATAAGCACGATGGTTTTTTTAGCAGTTTGCAATACACCGTCTAGCATAAACAGCAGCCAAGGCTCCCAATTGCCGGTATCGCGCACGGCTTGCAGTAGCGTGTAGTAGTCGCTTTTGTTGCGAATAATAAAACGGCTAAGATACAGCACGGGCAGTTCGAGCAAATTTTGCGACACTAAGTAGAGGATATTCAGTATGCGCCCGGTACGGCCATTGCCATCGTAAAATGGGTGAATACTTTCAAACTGGTGATGGATAATCGCCATTTTTACCAATGGGTCGGCATCGCTTAAGGTATCGTCATTCATGAAGGTGATAAGGTCGGCCATTAGGTCTTCTATTTCGGCAGGGTCTTGCGGTGGTGTGTACACCACCTCGCCTGTTGTCAGGTTCTTAAGGCCGGTACCGGGCAACTTTCGCAAGCCCGCGCGGTTTTTCTCTAGGTGTTCTTGCGCCTGCAATATGTCGCCTAGGCGAATCATTTTAGTACTCCGTACTGACAAAAAACTTTGCTTTAGGGCGACGGCGTAATCTTGTACTTCTTTGGTGGCTGAACTTACGGCGCTTTCAGCGACTAAGTGGGCCTTGTAGAGGTCGTCTTGCGAGGTAATGATGTTCTCTACCTCGGAGCTGTCTTTGGCCTCTTGCAGGGTAAGAGTATTGATTAAGATGGCTTCGTTGGGAATGGTGCGCGCAACACCTTTTAGCTCTGCCAAGTAGCGGTGCGCTAATGCGGCTTTTTTAAGCACCGCTTTGGTTTCCCAGTGTTCAATAAGTGCGATAGGAATAGGGGGAATGCTTGACACGGTTTTCCTTTCAAATGGATTTTATAGTCAATGGTTGCAGTAAACGGCTTTTGTTGCCTTTAGCCACTATGAGCTGCTTACTGCATAAGAATACCAATTATGTATAGAAATGTTGATTTTGCATACACATACCGAGCATTGCAGTCATTAAAAGCCATAATTTATATCTATAAAAATCGTTATTTTATACATTTCAAGGATAAACATATAAAAAAAACCATTTTTTATATGTTTGCATTTTACATTGGTCCTTTCTGTTCTAGTTAAATTAAGTAATCTCTAGCGCTCTATTCACTATCGCTGCACAATCGGTGCGCCTTTGAAAAAAGCTCCAGCGGGTAAGTACCACGTCAGTATTCCATAACGTCGCTTCTGTGAGGTTGAGCTTGATGACGAGGCGTAGGCGATTGTGCATTACCGAATAGGCGCGAATATCGAGCTTATTGGGCGAATTCGTTGCTCAATCAACGTATAGGGATGTATTAATACTGGGAGCGCAGGAGCAAGCGAACAGTGCAGTGCAGTCGCGCCGGTGCTCATAGTTTTTACCGCCAACCTTGTCAAAACCACACAAATAACTCCGCCAAACACAGCGGCTTGTAATGTTGTAGAAAGGAGTATCGTCTATAGATACCAATTGGCTACGCGGCTGAGTCATGGTTGTTTATCCAGTGCTTTGTGGTTTAACACTAGATAATATTGGCTGAGTAGTCAAATAGCAGATTGCTTTAGGTTTGGAGTTATTTATGCCCTACATAGCAATTTGACGAGTGTATGTCCTCGCTTATTTTTTATAGGTCATAGGGTAACGCATGGCGCAGTTACCGAGGCATGTAACGCCTTGAGTAACGAAGGTGAGGAAGTTGAGAGCAAGTATTAGTGGATAATGTATTATTTCCTTATCCCTAAGGCTTTGCCCCTCTTGTGTTTGCAGCTGTAACGGCGCTTTTTAAATCCTCTTTAAAAGCCTCAAAGGACGGCATATTAATTTTACTAGCATCTATTTGGCGGTCTAGGATAAGCTGATTTAACTCATCAATACTTGAAGATCCTCCCAAAGAATCAGCCAACTGAGCCTTTAATGGGTTCTGTGATTTATCATTCCCCGATTCTTGCTCTAACGACTCACAATGCTGATAAGAATTGTCTTTTGTTGCGCACAACAACCAAGCTTCTGACTTTGGTTTAGGCATCATGGCTACGCCCAACTCATACCCCTCCTCCTTAAAGCCTTTAATCATGGAATTACGCTTATCCCTCCAATCACCACGACCGGCCGAAGCTGTTCCATCAGAGTCACGAAAAAGTACGGCTACAACACTATCGCCCAACTCTTCACTCTTTGCTTTAGCCGTTGAGGCGAGAGCTCGAGAATTTTCATAGTAATACTGCACTTCCGGAGACTTCCTTTTCCCACGTAAGTGCATTGCCCTCCTTTTAGCCGGTAATTTATTCTCAGCCAAATAGGCTTCAGAAACAAAACCGACACATTTTGCATCTAAGTGAGACAGCTCATAACCCTGAAAAAACTCCACTAACTGATCAACCATAATGGCCATGGGGCCTTCCTTGAAGCCTTCCCGGTCACAGCTGCTAACAGACAGTTCGCAAGCACCAATATCACCAGAACCTTCGCCGCTTAACAATAGATACATGCTAAAACTCCTGCGGCTGCAGATCAGAAATCTCTTGACCCAGCTTAGTTAAATCCGTATCAATAAATACTTCACCAGGCCCCATAAATTCCAGTTTTTTGGCCATGGAAGGGATATCAAAAAGGCGTATGGCTCTCGTATACCCTTCTGTCGTTTTATAAAGATAATTCACACCTTCTTTCGCGGTAAGATCTTCCATAAAATTCAGAATCATGGGGCTATGTGTTGTCACCATGATTTGATCATCAGATTTAACGAGATAATCAACTAGATACTCAATTAATTCTGGGTTGATGCCGTTCTCTATTTCATCAAAAAGTAAAAATGCGTTACCAACCTCTAATTGAAGAAGCACTGCCATCAGGCGTAACATGCCATCGTTGACATGACGTGCCCTCGAGGTCAGCTTCTTATCCTTAAAGTGCTCCACGATTTCCAACTGTTTCCAACCGGAGCGAAGCGATTTTGTAGAGATTGAATCGAGCTGAGGGTAAACATGCTTTAATGTCCGAACCAACTTTTCTTGAGTGTCGGAACCAGACTCATGAATAAGGGCAGACAGATTTTCTCCGCCTAAACCAAGCTTGCCATCTGCTGATTTTTTCTTTCTCCTCAATAATTCTGGGCTAATCAAATCAAGCGAGCGAACCTTTAAAATAGTTTCTTTAACAACCTTTAAAATCTCCCATTGATCATTCTCCTTTAACCTCGACAAAATTGACCCTTCATACTCAAATACAATTTCATGATGCTTTGATCGAAATGTATACCCTCCATCCTCAACCGTTAATATTTTAACTCCATCCTCTTCAATCACCTCCTTAGTACAACTCAACAAAGTTCGGTTGAAACTCCCTCTCCAAATCACTTGTTTCCCTGAAACATCAAATTCCACTCTGAAATCGATATTACTCTTTTTAGTTAACTTAGAATTGAGCTCTGAACTATCCCAATTACGCTCTTTTAACCATCCATCGATATCACCAATCATCAATTGAGAAACAAAATCTAATGATTGAATCAATGTAGACTTCCCAGAACCATTCAGCCCTACAATACAATTGAATTTGGCCAGTTTGATTTCAAAATCAACTAAGGATTTAAAATTATCAACCCAAAAGGACTTAATCATAGTTTTTCCTCCAGTGCTTTTTCGGTAATGGCATCGGTAAGATTAAATTGAGTGGTTTGGGCGGCTTTGATGCGTTCTAGCATGTTGTCGCATAGGGACTGAATACTCTCAAGCTTCGAGACTATTTTATTTTTCTCTTGGGCTGGTGGCACTGCAATCAAACACCCTCTGAGCTGTGTTTTATTAATGGATGCCAGATTTGTTGTTTGCTTGCTAGATCCGGCAAAATAATCACGTGAAAAAGGAGAGTTTAAGTATTTCTCCAGCCAAATCTCACTCTGATCCAAAAGAAATACTCTAGCTTTGAACACATGGTTTTGGTGTGCTACGTATGGTAATTCACCCCGCCAAATCGCTGTTCTACCAACTTTATCCCAATCTCCGCCTTCAGTTATCAATAAATCCCCGTCTAAAACCTCGTATCTTTCTCTTTCTTCGACAGGTATTTCAACTTCCTTAACATTATCTAAATTGAGGTATGATCGCTGTACGTTGGCCACGCTTAAATATGGAATACACACTGTTTCACGACCACTCAATTTTCGACCTTTAGTAATTCCACCTTGAATATCAACAACATCTTCCAATCGACACCACTCCCACCCCACCGGCAGCCCAAACGATTTCTCATCCTCCCCAATCTCCGGCAACGCCTTTTGCTTCTTAATCTTCTTCTCTTCCACCAATCGCGCTTTCTCAGCCGCGATTTTTTCTAGCAGTACACTCGCCGGTTCATCATTCGAATCTTGCGGAACAAGCTTACCCATGACGGCGAGTTGGAGGATGGTTTGTTTGAGTTGTTGGATGCTGTGTTCGGTGGTGAACAGGGTGTCGAAGTTATCGGCAATGCGTTGCCAGGCTTGCGTTGCGCCGAAAATTGCTCCTGCATTTTCTGCATTCCCACCATCCATGGCGGTCAACGGACTACCACTTTGTGCGTTAACCAGTGTGCCTAGCAGGGTTTCTACCAAGGTTTGGTGGGCGGTGATGCTGGTTTCTTGTTGTTGCTCAAGCTGGTCACATAGGGTCATTAGTTCGTTGACTTTGGTTACTATGCGGTGTTGTTCGGCTAACGGAGGCATCGGAAAAGGGAATTTACTTATCTCCGATAAATAGAGACATGGCTGTGCACCACCTCTCTTGTTACTATGTATTGAATCCTGAAGTAATGGTGCATCTGCAGAATACTTCAGATAATTTGAATTAAATAATATTGGTTTTATGAGTGCCACGCTTCGAACAAGAGAAAAATCGGAATCCTTAGGAACTAGCGAACTTCGCCCTATTGTTCCCCCAACAGAAACCATTAACAAATCGCCCTGCTCAGGATGACACCTTTCTCTAGACTTAACATAATCATCCTCAGAGATGAAATCACAGTTTTCGTATTCAACAAAGCCATCTCGAACATTTTTTGCAGAAAGCATTCGCTTACCCACTGCAATTCTTGTAGGAGTTTTATGATCCCCGTCCGTAATTTTTGAGGTTATAGATTGCAGCCTTACCCACTCCCACCCAACAGGCAACTCAAACGGCTTTTCATCCTCACCAATCTCCGGCAAGGGCTTTTGCTTCTTAATCTTCTTCTCTTCCACCAACCGCGCTTTTTCCGCCGCTATTTTTTCTAACAACACACTCGCAGGTTCATCACTCGGAGCTTGCGGCACTAACAAACCCCGCACCGCCAATTCCAATATCAATTCACGCAGTTTTTTTATACCGTGCAAGTTAAGCTTTTTACTACTGCCCCGCCCTGCGGTGGAGCGTGTTTTTATTGCCGAAGACCAAACATCAATATGGTCGATAATTGCTCCTGCATTATCGACATTTCCACCATCCTTGGTGGTCGTCGTCTTAATAAGTTGTTCAACCGCCATCACGCACCCGCCTTATCGGCCAAAGCTTCGGACAATATGCCTTTAAGCTGGTCACGTAGTGTTTGAATGTCGCTTTGTTGCTGGTCGTAGTCGGCGAGTAGCTCTTCGGGGTCGTGGCTTATAACTTCAGCCACGTGCGGGTTTTTAATATCCAGGTTGTAGTTGCGCTCTACTATATCTTCTAGGCTAACCTTCCACGCTTGTTCGTTCTCTTGGCGGTTTTTGCGTTTGCTTTTGGCTTTTATGGTTTTACCTTCGCCCCACCATTCGGTACACGCGGCAAAGTCTTCTAGCTTCATGGGTTTGGTTTTGTTAAAGGCTTTTATGCCTTCGGGCAGGGGTACTTCGTAATACCACACTTCTTTGGTGGGTTTGCCTTTCTCAAAAAATAAAATATTGGTTTTAATACTGGTATATGGCGCAAATACGGAATTGGGTAAACGTACAACGGTATGTAAGTTACATTCGTCTAGCAGGTGTTTTTTGATTTTGGTTTTTACGCCTTCACCAAAGAGTGTGCCGTCCGGTAATACCACCGCTGCTCGTCCCTTCTTCTTTAACACTTCGATAATCAGCTGCAAAAACAAATCGGCGGTTTCGCGGGTTTGCATTTCGCTGGGGAAGTTTTTCTCGATGCCGTCTTCTTCGGTGCCGCCAAACGGTGGGTTGGTGATGATGATGTCTTTTTCTTCGTCTTCATCCCAACTGGAAAGCGGTTTGTTTAGCGTGTTGGCGTGCCGAACTTGCACAGGCACTTCTATGCCGTGTAACAGCATGTTAGTGGTACAGAGTAAGTGCGGGAGCTGTTTTTTCTCGACGCCGTGTATTTGGCCTTGCAGGGCTTCGTGGTCGTCGGTGGTTTTCACTTGGCTTTGCAAGTGGTCGACCGAACAGGCCAAAAAGCCACCCGTACCGCAAGCCGGGTCGAAGATAGACTCGCCAATTTTGGGGTCGATCATTTGCACGATAAAACGGGTAACGGCACGCGGGGTATAAAACTCACCGGCGTTACCGGCGCTTTGTAAGTCTTTTAAGATTTGCTCGTAAATATCCCCAAACAGGTGGCGCTCTTCGGAGTTACCAAAGTCTATTTCGTTTAGCTTGTTGATAACTTGCCGTAACAAGGTGCCGTTTTTCATGTAGTTAAAGGCATCGCTAAAGGCGGCTTTGGCCACGTAACCACGTGGGTTACTGCTAATGGGCGCTGGCATGTTTTTGAGCTTTGGGAATAATTCTTCGTTTACAAAGCTTAATAGATCGTCGCCGGTTATACCTTCGGCATCTTCTGCCCAGTTACGCCAAAAATATTTTTGGGGGATGGGGGCCTTGTAGTTATCTTGTTCGTCTTCTAGCTCTTCTTCTTGGGCGTCGAATATCTTTAGAAAGAGTAGCCAAGACATTTGGCCTAAACGTTGAGCATCGCCGTCGACACCGGCGTCTTTACGCATGATGTCTTGTATGGATTTTATTACGGTACTTATGGACATTACTTTCTCAGTTTTAGTAGGTCGGCTATTGCTTAATAGGTCAATAGGCTGGCGTTTTAGTTATTTGGTGCAGTACCCGATAAAATCGACACTATGCCAACTCTTGTTTATCGCTATCACCATCGTTTTGAGCACTCTCGTATAAAGCATGCTCTAATTCACTGATGGCTTTCTCATATTCGGCTGTACCGCCAAAGACTTTTTTCTTAATTTCTAAGGGTCGGCCCATATCGTTAAACGGCGTGACTTTTAACACGTCTTTCGATTCGATTTCGCCCACGCCACTATCGGCATATTTTTCGAGTAAGGCGTTTAATACTTTTTGCGCCGCTTCGCTGTAATCACCAAAGTAATTGCGCTTTTTAACGTTGTTCGCACGCTCTTGGCGTGTAAGCGGTGGCTGGTCGAAGGCGACGTGGCAAATTTTATCGAAGGCATCTAAGTCTTTATCGACTTCACCATCAAAGGCTTCCCATATAACCCCTTCGTTCTGTAACTCATCAATAATCGCTTGCTTGCGCTCGCTGCTTTGCCATTTTTTGATAAAGTCGTCTAAGGTGGCAAACTGCTTTTTAACGGTTTTTCGGGTGTAGTCTTTAAAGGTTTCGGTAACTAATTTTCCATCGGAATCGTAATATTGCACGCGCTCGGCGATTTTTTTAACAGCCACACCGGATACATGGAATTTGATATAGCGGTCGTCTTCTTCGTCCCATGCGCCATCCGTACCGGCACCCCCATCGCCTATGCCATAGCTGCCTTGCTCACCTTCCCCTACACCTCTTTCCGGCGGCGCTTCGCCTTCACCGTAGTTAACGGCATCGTCTAACGGCTCTTCGCTTTTTAGTAGTTCTTCATCAAAGCTGGTGTCTTCGGTGTCAATAATTTTTTCCGGCGAGGTGCTCATCACTTTTTCGGGTATACCGTCAAAGCGTTCGTCGGCAAACAGCTCGGTGGCTTTTTTAAAGTCGAGAATGGTAAACCAAAGTTTGTTGTATCTATCGTCTATACGTGTGCCACGACCAATGATTTGCTTGAACTTGGTCATGGACTGGATGTTTTGGTCGAGTACAACGAGCTTACAGGTTTTGGCATCTACGCCGGTTGTCATGAGCTCGGAGGTGGTGACTATAACGGGATAGTCTTTTTTGGGGTTAATAAAGTTATCGAGCTGCGCTTTGCCCAGCTCATCATCGCCCGTAATTTTCATTACGTATTTTTCGTTCTTTTTGATTTGCTCAGGGTTTAGATTCACTAAGGCCCACCGCATGCGATCGGCGTGATCAATGTCGTTACAAAATACAATGGTCTTTGCCATTGGGTCTGTACGCTGTAAATAGCCGGTAATCGTTTCGGCCACTAGCTGGGTGCGCTCATCTATGACTAAGGTACGATCGAAGTCTTTTTGGTTGTAGACGCGGTCTTTAACAATTTCGCCGTTTTTATCGACCATACCCTTGGTGGGTCGCCAGCCTTGTAGGTCCACATCCAAATCGACCCGCACAACCTTATAGGGGGCTAAAAAACCGTCTTCTATACCCTCTTTGAGTGAGTAGGTATACACCGGGTCGCCAAAGTAGTCCGTGCTCGATACGGTGTCCGTTTCTTTGGGCGTGGCGGTTAAACCAATTTGTGCGGCGGATTTAAAATGGTTAAGGATTTCTCGCCAAGCGCTATCATCGGCGGCACTACCACGATGGCACTCGTCAATCACGATTAGGTCGAAGAAGTCTTCGGATACTTGTTTGAAGGCTTTCTGGTGCTCTTCTGGGCCAGTTAGGGCTTGATACAAAGCCAAGTGAATCTCAAACGCGGGGTCAACCTCGCGCCCAGAAATTTTGGTCATCGCTTGACCAAAAGGCTGAAAGTCATTAATGCGAGTTTGATCGACCAAGATATTTCGATCAGCCAAGAATAATATGCGCTTTTTTTGCTTAGCCTTCCATAAACGCCAGATAATTTGAAACGCGGTATAAGTTTTACCCGTACCTGTCGCCATGACCAAGAGGATACGGTCTTGCCCGCCCGAGATGGCTTCGATGGTTTTGTTGATGGCTTGGAGCTGATAATAACGGGGGCTTTTGTCGGTGCCATCGTCGTAGTAGTCTTGTGTGATAACGGGTAGTTGTTCTTTGGTATAGCCTTTGTACGCGATGAACTTCTGCCAAAGCGTTTCCGGTGAGGGGAAATCCTCTAAGGCTATTTCTGTTTCGATATTGCCGCTAGTATCTGTTTTATCGTGAAACAGATATCTATCACCATTCGATGCAAAAGCAAAAGGTACGTCCAACAACCGAGCATAATCTAATGCCTGCTGCATACCCTTACCGACTCCATGCTTATTAGCTTTGGCTTCAACAACTGCAAGCGGCATATTGGGCTTGTGGTACAGCACGATATCGGCAGACTTTACGGTTTTTCGTACGCCTAACTGGCCGCGAACGATTACCTTCCCGTCACGCAGTTTCACCTCTTGGCGAATTTGCAGCATGGAATCCCAGCCAGCACTTTCCACACTGGGTAAGATGTATTTGCTGATGATGTCGGATTCGCTAAGTTTTTTCTTATCCAAAACCTTAAGCCTTTTTAATGTTTGAACCTTGTGCGCGGTTAGGTGTGAAGCAGAGGCATAAAGATATCATGATTAAAGCCCTATAAAAATTGCTCTTATGGGTTTAAATGGGCTGTTTTGGGCTTGTTGAAGTAAGTGGTTAAATTGCAGGCTAAAGTTAACCGACTTCACAACTTCAGGAGTTATTTTTAAAATATCGTGTTAATTTTGCGGCAGCAAACTGCTAATTACAGAGGTGATTTAAACACTAAGATCCCCCCCCTTGCAGGGACAGTCACTCTAAAACAGCCTACTTTATGCCTAAGCGCATTTCACTCACCAACCCTGCCACCTAACACCTTGCAAAAAACAGCGACACACTTAAGCATTATCGCATATTGCCTCAAAGAGAGCATGCGAATGCAAACTGATAGCAGAGTTTTACCCCGACACTTAACCACACCTAAACGGCTATGGGCCGGGCCCGACTTGGCAGCATTCCACTATTGAAAGGGCAAACACTCAATATTAATCCGCCGGAAACTGCAAAAAAAACAACCCTACCAGCCCGAAGAGGTTTTACGCGTAGTTTAAGGGGTCATATAATCACTTAACCCATCACTTATGCCCCCTTAAACTACCCCTATAAAAAACTTAATCGTTCAAGCTTTTCTCGATAAGCAATGGCGAGATGCCGCCGAGGTCCGCTTTTTAGCAGCGTAATTGCGGGGGGTGGATACAGGCAGCTGTCTCAAAGACACCCACGTATACTTAAATTTATATGACCTATGACGCTCACTAGCCGCCACTGCTCATGCAAATCGTTCTTGCGGGGACAGTTCTGGTAAATAGATTACGCCTCACCTGCGCGACCTTTACTCGACCCTAAGAAAAATTGTAACTGTTCAGGTGGGTTAGAAATAATGCCCACCTAAAAGGCGAATTGATTGTTTTCTGGGCATTCAAGCGTCGGGAACGCTTGCATAGCGCCCATGGATGGCATGAGCGGCCCAGAAAATGGTCAATTTGCCGGCCTATTTGAGCATGGCTGAATAGTTACGAAAAATTTAACACTTTAGATATTTTTTAATCAACAATGGTGTAATGCGCAGAAATTAGCTTTTTAAAGCATGGGCCCGACAGCCATGCTCCGCCAGATTGGCTTTTCAAACCCCAGAAATAAAAAAACCCCGCTCTTTCGAGCGAGGTTTTTTTATTTGGTGGAGCCTAGCGGGATCGAACCGCTGACCTCAACACTGCCAGTGTTTGGAAAGTAGTATTGCGATACATTGCATTACGTTGCAATACGTCCCTACCTCATTGTTTTTATTGACTATTACACCTATATTCTGCATCGTTACATTGCAACGCATTGCGTTGTAAATCGTGAATTGCTAACCCAGAAGCTAACCCCGACATGATGCAGACTCATAAATTTTCCAAAGACTGGTTACTGAAAACTGCAGAATCGAAGCCAGAAAAACGCGTTGAGTTTAAAGACTCTGAGAATCGTTTCTTGAGGCTTGTGGTTCACCCCTCGGGCAAATCCACCCTGTGCGTCTACAAATGCCCTCGAGGCTGTCGAAGTGCCGTGCGGGTAGCGTTGCCTTTCAGCGTCAACCAGGCAATGCCCAACATGCAGCGCATCCGCTCCGAAGCGAGCCAAGTGATTGCCAAGCTTGATCAAGGCATCAACCCAAACGACCAGAAAAAGTCTTTCGACCGGACTTTGACGCTTCAGCAAGGCTTAGAGCACTACCTTAAGGGCTCAACCAACAAGCCAAAAGTCATCGAGAATTGGCGGTATGCAATAGAACATCATTTAGCCAGCTGGCTAAATAAACCGTTTGGAGACTTCTGTACGCCTCATAAAATTTACTCAATGCATCGAGCTTTGATTGAACGGATCGGAGACGAAAACGAAGCTAGAGGTAAACCCAGGGGAACAGGAGTCGGGGCAAATGAGGTAATGAAGAAGCTCCGGCGCATCCTGAACTTCAGCAGAGCGCTAACAGGCGGTTCTGAACTGCCTCGCTGGCCGGCTGAAGAGCTTGGGCCAAACGGCCTTAAGATGTGGATCGAACAGAAGCCTAGAAACAGAAGAGTTCATCGAGAACAGCTCCAAACGTTCTGGGAAGCTTTGCACAATCTAGAATGCCCACTTCAGCGTGACGTATTTAAATTTATCCTGCTTACAGGTTGCAGATCGTCAGAAGCTCGTTGCCTCAAGGTTGAGCATATTGACCACCTAAGGCAGGCATTTACATTCAAAGATACCAAGAACGGGCACGACCTCACGCTACCTCAAACAAGCATGTTGTCTAGGATAATCAACGACAGGGTTACAGCTTCAGTAGATGGCCGCCTTTTCCCTTTAGCGTCCCCAAAGGCGATAACAAAACACATTGAAAGGTCGTGTGGACTACACGTCTCTCCCCATGATCTTCGTAGGACTTTCGCGAGCCTAGCCGAAGCTGCAGGCATTGGCTCAACAACTAAAAAAGACCTCCTGAATCATATTTCCGGAAGGGATGTGACAGACGATTATACTGGGAGCACTGACTTGGAGGGATTAAGGCATGCACTTCAGAAAATCGAGAACAAACTTATAGCCTACGTAAACCCTCAACGTTAGAAGCGCTAATTCGGAGCCACCTTATTCTCGGTACTATCTCTCTTGTACGCTCTTTTCAACCTGAATACGTCATCGGATCTTTTTTCAACTATATGAACACTAGTGGGAGGCGTTGCTACATCCGCATCTAACGAATTTGAAGGGGCTTCGTTCCTACTCATATAAATAAGGTGAGATTCACTATTCGTAATTACGAAATAATCCTCCCCGTCAATTCCGGAAATCTCGAAGCAGCCAACATTACTGTTATTGAACCCATCCTTGCATTCATGATCATTGATATAGCTATCCACCTGATTTTTGGCCAGTTTTCCTCCTTCTTTATCTGCCCAAAGAAATAAAAGCGTAACAGCCATTAATGCCACAAACCCACTTACCCAAAAGATAAAAGGGATTGCAAACGACTTTGCAATAGATTCCCCCAGATTTGAAAAGGCTGCCTTTAAGCGAACCCAAAATGTAATTCTTACAGAAATCTCTTCAGGTTCGCCATTGACACTACCAACATCGTTTGCGATAACATCGCGTTCAAAGTTAGGCTCCTCATAATTAAATGAAACAAGAATAAGAAAACAAACAACCATCAGCCCTGTCCAAACAAAAAACATAGGGTACATAGCTGTCACAAATAGCCATACACTGATAAAACCACTAGAGAACAACGGACGGCTAAATATTTCAGGACTTATACCAAAATAGCCGAAATATGATGTTTCAAAGACCCAATATAACGCTTTACACAAGGGGATAATCGCGCTAACTGATACAATTGAGAATACAGTTTTTACTGTTATATACTTTTTTACTTCAGATAATATGTTTTTATTCATCTTTTTGGCTTTCTGTCAGGACTCTCAGAAAAATATAAACTTTCCGCCACTATAGTCTTAGGCCTAAAAAACCTTCACTTAATAAATGATCTATATGGCAAAGCCCACTATTTGTCTTTAGCATCATCCGCCTCTTCTTCTGCATCACTTTTCAGCAGGTTTGAATTGTCAACCCTGGCTTTAACATATGCAGTTTGCTTCTTGTAAGAAAACAAAAACAATAGTGAAAGAGACACGATAATGATGAGAGTATGATGATCTTTATAGAACCCCAAACCCTCTACACCCCAAAAATGAATCTTGAGAAAAAGAAGGGCTACCATTGCAGACAAAAGAGACCGAAACATATTGTTTTTCTCTGAAAGAACATCAATTTTCGGATCAGCTTTCGAAGCTGCCAAAAAGTCATTATAAGAAGAAAATTTTACGAAGCCGACGAGTTTCAATAGCGGCTCGATTAAAGAGGAACCAATTCGACTTAATATGACGCCCACAAAAAAGTAGAAAAATGCACCTGTCAGTAAGTCTTTCTGAACTAAATTTATTGGGTAAAGACTTGTCGCTATCACACAAAAAACAACCCCTGGTAGTAGATTGTTAAATATATCGTAAGAGCTTAATTTATCGATCAATTTTGACATATTCCTAAGCCTCCTCATGCATAAGCATTATATTCAATGAGTTTTCACCAACTATTAATGAAATAACTGGCAAACCATCGGATTTCATTCTTTTAGATAACTCTGCAATTTGTATTAGATCCTGGCCACTTGGTTTTGCTTCAACGTTTCTTGGATGGCTATGCCATTCCCCTAAGTACTCAACAACACCTGAAGTCCTCTCATTTATTGCTGAAACCAAATCTGTTAGCCCATGAGTTCCACGCTGAAAATGGGATACGGATTTCTCGCTATCAATCGGAGCTGGCACCGCATCGACCACATAAATAGACTTAATATTGAAATCAACAAAACCCAACAGAATGCCTCCAGTTTCATTAGGAAGATCTGTTTCTCGCATCTCTCTCAGCTTATGTACGAGACCTGAGTCGACGAAAACAGAAAACTCACCTGCATCGGATTCAATTGCAGTGAATAGTTCGACATCAAAACGATGCCGTTCACCACTATCATTGCTTTCTACAAACACCGTTAGGCTGGCATCAGACCGGTTCGTCGCTCCTCTTACGACATCGGACACAATGGAGGCATGGGACCAAATCTTTGACGGTGATAAAGAATAAGATATATCACGACAGGAGTTCCCGCTTATGTAAGAACTTCCCTCATGGCCAAACACTTTCCCCCAATCGCAATTTATAATTGCTCTATATAACTGCGCCTCAATCAAATTGATTGGGATTTTTCGCTCGGCATCCTCACAAAGAATTACACTGGCGCCGCCGTCACGCGTTAGAAATGTCGAAATTATCCTAGGGCATTCTCGAACGCCGGATGCCAATCTCGGAAACTCTAGGGTAGTAGACACATCGATAATAAAATCATTATTCCCAAACACATCTTCAAAATCTTCAAGCATTAGTTTGCAAGCATCCTCAGCCCGACCACCTGAAAAGACCTCCTCACCAAACGAATGACAGTACAATCTATTCAAAGCATGCGTTTTATAGTCGCCGATATTGAATGCATGAGTAGTATGGCGCACTAAATTGTGAGGTTTTATATGATCATTATCTACAAGAAACCAACGCCCCCAGCCTGACCTAACCCAAAGGTCTAACATCGCGCTTCCAAACGCCCCCACACCGACCAAAACTGCTTTGGGGTTTTGATCGTCATTCACCAAAGCTCCTGCTTGAATAGACCTCTTCTTTCGGGAGGGTTTGTACAACACGCTAACCGGTGTAATTTCTACTTCTTGTTCTCTAGGCGGTTGTTTTTCATTTGTAACAGTCTCAAACCTTTGGATTTGTCCATCTAAATCATGTAAAAAATCATAGTGAAGCCCAAGCTGCTGGTAAGACAGGTCACAGATATACGCTGTATTCTGAACGCTTTCTATTTCGCCACCTTCCTCTCGGCAGACCGGTATTCTGAGAAGGATTAGGGTTGGCCGTTCAGTCTTTAGTTTTGGCTCGCCTGCCTCCGATATTTTGGAGAAAACTTTTTCTTTGATAGCCCGAGCCAAATCAAAGCCTTTTGATGAAAGAAGATCTTCTAGGCCCGATAGGGTAGACGGTGGCAATTCAATTTTGCCATGAACTACGGCTGTTACGATGAGGGTAATTACCGAGACTTTAACTTTAGTATTGTCTTTTTTTATCCTATTAGCCCACTCTAATATGATGGTGCTCTCATTGTTTTGTCTTTTAATTAACTCGACACAGGAAACGTCATCTTGAACCGAATTATTTTGCTCAAAACCTTGAGGCAAAACCACCTCCCACGGAGACCTAAAGAAAACCTGCTCTACTGGCTGGTCAGCTGCGTGAAGAAGTTCACTCGCCGACATTTCAAGCCACCAAGAAATTCTTTTTAGATGTTTTTCTGCCGTCCAGGTTCTCAAGACTGAATTCGGGTCATCAAAATATAAACATAGATTTCGAGGAGAATCTGGTGCTGTTGCGTTTTGGTGAAGCAAGAGCGGAAAGCCCTTTCTAAGCGCCAATACTTCTGGCGGAACGGAGCTCCCGTCTCTCACTACGATCGCTACTCTTTCCCTATATCGAATCCCAGCCCTATTGTTTGAAGGGACTCCGTCGCAAGCAACTTCGGCAACAACCGTTTCCTGTAGATGCTCTGATTCGTAATTAGAAAAAGCACAAATGAGCTGCCAGTCGGCAGAATTCGAAATCGCATGAGCTATCTGTTGCGCCCGTTCAAGAGTTAATAATTCACTGCTCTTTAACTGAGTACCACAAGGCGTGAAGAAATCCATACTCAACCTGCCCGTGCAGGTTTGGTGCTAGTTATTATGGTCGCGGCAGATAGTACAGGTTTATTCCAACTTATCCCGAGAGCGCCGATTGTGAATTCGAGCGGCTTTGGCGAATCAGAACTAGGCTCTTCCATTGTGACAAGAAACTTTCGACCTCCAACCTCATCAAGGTATCTCTCGTAGCATTTTCGAGCCTGAATATGTGGTGGTTGCACCGATTCATATGCTTCGCTATTAGATGGTATTTCCTTACTTGAGCTCACAATATAAGAGTCTTTTTTGCCCGCCAACAGTAGATCTTTAACACCATCTGTAGGCACCGTTTCGGTCTCACCTTTTTCATCGGATAAGGCTTTATAACTACAGTGATGTGTGGCTTTTAATATATTCCAACCCAATCGATCTTTATTGTCATGATTTGTCGAAATTGAAACGATATCTTCCAGAACTTCGTACTCAGAGTCGCCAATCGCCATAAAATCATATTGCCCCCCTGAGGAGGAAAAGCGAACATTGAAGATCAACGCAGCTTTATTCCTTACTTCTTTACCTCCATCCTCAAGATGCTTGATGAATGGGGAGTGACAAAAAAATTCTACTTGGTCTTCGGTCAGATTGAATGTATCAACAAGTGTTCCTGCATCCACAAAAATGTGATCATAGTCACTTGGGTTGAGATCCATTTTTTCCATAAGCTCAATCATTTCTTGAGGCTTTGAGAAAATCTTGATTCCTTCACCCTTTTTAAGTCTGTGCCGCGCTTCTTGCCTCAGAATAACAAATTCTTCACTTTGCTCATCATTGCTCGCACTCTCCAAAACCATTGCCGCCGGGACCCAAAGCTCGTTGACTTTTACTCTTTGATCCCCCTGGTATTTACTTGCATGATCTAGATGAAAGAATTCAGTACTTCCTTCAATATGATCCTTATCTGCATGTGTGAATGCCACCACGTCAAAGTAGTCCCTACCTGCCGCATCTAAATCAGATTTCAACTGTTTCGCCAAATCAATGGTTTTAGCATCTGAGTCTTCGGAATTGGGGTACTGCCTATAATCCAAAAGAATTCGACGTTTGTTTTCGAGTACGATCTGGCAGCTATCGCCATTATTTACCGGGTAAAAAAACAATTTATGCACAAGCTTCCCCATTCTGCCCTTAAGTTAATCACAACATGTTGTATGCCTCTCTCTACGCACATACAACATTTGGGTTGGTCGGGTAAATTTCAACCTCAAATGTAGGATTTGTGTTCATTTTGGCGCAAATATCAACACCTAATTGCGTTTTTCGACATCAAACAAAGACTCAAGATCATCCTTTGCGCCGTTTTTAGAGCGGCTTGCGACACCAATGCGGTTTTCGACACTATCCATATCTGTCGGCGTGCGTTTTTCGGCACTTTCTAGATCAGCCTTCCATTCCTTAACCCGTTTCGCATCCATATCCTTTAAGCGATCTCTTAGTGATTTAGTCATTGGTGAGCTCCTCGTCATCAAGGTAGTGTTTGTATATCAGTAGGTACTGCTCGTCGGTAATAATCCCTTGGCTTCGTGCTCCATCGACAAAGGCTTGAAGCTTGTCCAGGGATAGCGTACGAGATGTGGCGGAAGCCAATGCAGCGGTGGCTAACACTTGTTCTGGTACAAAGCTGCTCTCTGGCTCTTTCCCAACGTCTAGGCTTTCAAGGATGTTCAGAGCATAGGGGATTTCGCCAACACCATCTGCCACTACGTGTACACCATAGTTTTCAGTTCCATCGGCCGTTTTGAATCGAACCTCAGATAGCCTTAGTGAGTCTACAATTTGTGTGAATAAGGGCTCCGAATGCAGATGCTCTCGGTATAGCGTTACCTTTAATTCACACCCAAGACGGTTTTGAAGGGCCTGTACCTTTTGCATCACCTCTTCACGCCGTTCCTCTGACGTGATTTTGGTTAGGTCGACTGCGCCAAATGATTTACTGATCATAGACTTATCCTCCACTAAATTTTGGGGCCGCTAGCGGGCCTATTGTCTTGCCCTGAAGGAGCAGATTTTGATTTTTCGAAATTATTACCGCTCTCAAATTTTGCTTTGTCTTCTTGTTTGAAGGTTTCATTATTTTCTTCCAAAGCTTTTGCTGTTTGTTGATCTGTCGCCAAGCCCGCTTTAGGTAGCTGGTCTGCCAGTTTTTTGAGGTCATCCTCTGTGGGTTTATAGCCTTTTACTTCAATCCCCATCATCTGCCCTTGGGTCCAAATTCGACGACGGTACTTATCATCTCCAAATGCACGAATTTCTTTCCATTCACCAGAGGCTACTTTGGCTTGAGCTAGTTCAAGCTCAGCGGCCAAAGCCCATTCACTCATCGTTTTAGAATATATCGCGCAGCCTTTGTCTCTGAATGCTTCCTCGCCTTTTTTATGCCCAGCGCCCCAACGATAAACGCCTTCAATATCAGGTTTGAACATATCAATCACACGACCTTTGTTGGGGTCGATTTTTACCGGTTTCCAATAATCATCTAGCTCTAGTTGAACCGGCTTTTTAGCCAACGCCTGTTTGGCTTTTTCTACATCTTCTTGAGAGCTAGCTAGGCCGCAATGTTTGCTTATAGTTCGCTGCTTATCATTTGATTTTTTAGCTTGATTTTGCATTTTCAGTCTCCTGACTTCGTCGTGGTTTTCACCTAAATCAATTACATTGTTTAGGCGTTTTATAGATTCATTTATTGCCCATCGATCAGCTTTCTCTAAGTACCCCATTCGAGCTAACTGTGTATCGGTTGGCCCTACATGTATTTGGGGAATTCTGTCGGTAATGCCTTGTTCCTTTAAAGAGAGATGACTTATTCGTTCGCTCGATCCGCAATTCTCCAATTCTGTGTTAACAATATCGGCCCATTTTTTACGTACCATTTCAATTTGCTGTTTGCCAGTAGGTAGTCCGTTTTCTCTAAGCCTTTTATCGCTCCAATTCATCTGTATTTTCTCTTTACTCAAGCAACAATTCGCTTCCATTGCGCGAGTGGTCATCAGTAGATGCGCATGTATGTTTCTGTGATCCCCGCTTCTGCCTGGAGCGTGAACACAAACGTCAATTGCGGAGCTATACTTATTCACTAAAAATTCAGAAAAATCATTGATAATTTTTCTGTGAGAATCTCTGCCAACTTCATGAGGAAGGGCGAGCTGCCACTCTCTTGCTACGCGTGCATTTTTTGCAGGCTCCGAAATTTCAGCTAGGTTCCATAACTCGGATCTTGATAAGCCTGAATGATTAAACATAAAGCTATCTAGTACGCCTTTTTTCCTTTCAAAGTCATGCACAGCGCCAGTTCGTTCATCAATTATTTTTTCGGCAGCGCGATACGCAGAAGCGGCAGTTGCGCTTCGGCCTTTTGACCTTGAAATGTTTATATTTTGGCAATAAAAAATCGCCATTATTAGCGCCTTCGTTTTTAGTTTTTTGCGAAGCAAAAACGCATTGACTTGGAACGAGTCGTATATGCGCTCTTCAGGCCAGAGAGGCCACCCCTCACTTCGAATCTAATGTCTAATATAAAAATCCTAACGTGCTGCTTAAAAGCACATTAAAAGATAGATGAGCCCTTTATATAAAAAATAACTTTTGTAAATACTTATTGCCACGAAAAACTGCACTTTTCGAAAGTTTTATATATTTAGTGGTTGCGATGTATGTGAAGCTTGTGGTGGTAATTTATTAAGTGGAGAAAAATATGGCCAGACTTAAACCTTCGGAAGAAAAGAGATTACGCGAAATGGCGGAGAACGATCCGCGCATAGCAGGTGAACTTAAAAAACATGATCAGGCGTATGCTGCGTTAAGTGATCTTTTGACTCAACAAAAGGCACAAACAAGAAAGCAAAGAAATCGAGAAATCATGCTGATTGGTGCTTCGATACTATCCGAGTGCGAAAACAATCCCGAGGTTAGAAAAGCGATAACGAAACTGATCAACAAACACCTGACGCGGAGCACTGACAGGAATTTTATTTATTCTCGTGGATGGGAGGTTACAGAAAATGAAACTAAAGCCAATTTTAGTACTACTTCTACTGCTGATCAGTAGTAGCGTTTTTGCGCAAACCACCTCCATTACTGATGTTAATGCCTCAGATAAAAGTGTTGAGTATCTGAGATATATATTCGGGGATACCACTGGAATAATTGTTGGAGAAACAGGCCCCGCCGCACCAGACTCAATACTAGGCGCAATGTCTATTATTTTAAATGTCGGAATGTTGGTTTTTACCGGACTAATGTTCGGCTATATTTTTTTGACGGCCTTACTTAATTCTGCTCATGAAGGTACGCCTCTTGGGCGTATGTATAGCTCAATGTGGGTGCCCATTCGCGCGGTATTGGCGTTGTCTTTTGTTATGCCATTTGCAGGCGGATATTCTGTTATGCAAATTGGCATTTTGTGGTTGGCTGGTCACGGTATTGGACTTGCTAACCATACGTGGGATGCGGCACTAAATCATATGAGTGGTACTGGTACGTTATACCCCGCGCAAATATCTACAGACTATGAACGCACAGCGTTGCAAGTGCTTAATTCTCGCGTGTGTATGCACGGCATTAATACGGCAGATAGACATATCAATATTGAGGAAAACCCAGTTGAAATTGTTGAGGGGCAATCAGTTACCGATTTACGTGCATCTGGGCAAACTATATCGGCGGAGATACCTGTTCAGCATATCGTAATGCAGCGTTACGACAGTCGATATAATTTGGTTCAAGCTGGAATAGCTCATGGAAGTGCTTGGCTGTCGGGTTTTCCAAATGGCATACCTAGAAATTATGGCGCGAATCCATGTGGTTCTATCAAGCTAGAATTTGCAGAAATAGACGAAGGCACAGCAATTGATTCTGCTGTACGAACGTTTCAATCTACCATTATCGCGATACATGCAGACTTAGATGAAGACCTTGATCCTCTCGCTCGTGAAATAGTATGGAGTGCAGTTGATGACACAGCTCCTGCGCCTGATCCACTCGCATATAACCAAGCCGTTCAAACATTCAAAACTGAATACGAAAAAGCCGTTAATCAAGCGATGTCTGATATAGCAACTTTACGTATCAACAAATGGGCAGGTGGAAACCCAGACGTTGCAGGAAGTACCATTGGCGCACGTGATGCTGGTTGGATCTCTGTTGGTGCATGGTACTGGGACTTACAAAGAATCAACGCAGAGACACAAAAGATGGTGTCTATAAATGCTGAGATGAGCGGCCCGACGGACAGCGCTATCGAGAACGATGATTACGCAATGTTTGTTGATGCGCTAGCGGCATATCAACAAAATATGAGCGTCACGAATAGCAATGGGACAATTGTGAATTCAATGGAGCGGTCTTCGTATGCCGAAGACAACCATAGCCTCAATTTTGTAATGAACCGTGTTGAGAGTGTTTTAAATTATGCGCTGTCTGAACCAGACCCAATCACAGGAATGGCGAATGTAGGGCACATGATTATAGGGAGCTTTGAGCTGGCTTTAGTTGGAGCGTTCTTAAGTGATTTAGCGGCCTGTGTTGCCGATGATACATCCGAAGCGGTTGGGGGACTTATCGGTGGCGCTGCACGGCCGGTCACAAGTACAGTGTGCCGGTTGACGAGCAAAACACTTTGGACGCTCGTTGGCGCGGGCATGCTCTTACTGCCAATCGCTATGATGCTAGCTTTCTACATACCATCGATGCCCATGATTTTATGGATAATGGGCGTAGCCGGTTGGTTTGTTCTGCTAATAGAGGCGGTTATTGCCGCCCCAATATGGGCGGCTAGTCATATATTCCCAGAAGGGAATGGCTTTGTTGGTGAAAGAGCTAAGGCGGGCTACATGGTTGCGTTGAGCTTGTTCTTGCGACCAACGTTAGCGATATTTGGCTTTATTGCCGGAATGTTGCTAGTCATCGTGATGGCTAAGGTTTTGATGCTTATTTTCTTACCGGCTATGAGTGGAATGCTAGGAGATTCATTAAGTGGTGTGGTTACGCTTTTCGCAATGCTAGCAATATTCACATCTGTCCTTGTTCAAATTGCACACCGTAGCTTTGGGTTGATACACGAGATACCCGATAAAGTGCTTCGCTATATTGGTGGCGGTCAGGAAAATTTAGGCGAAGCCTCGCAAGAACAACAAGGCCGATCTGTTTTTGTTGGCGGTGTGGCAAAAGTTGCCAGTGGCGGAGAGCGCGCTTCGAGAGGCAGAACATCGGAAGGATCTTCAAGCCTTGCTAGCGCTGCAGGTGGAGGAATAAAAAGCGCCGCCGGTGCAGCTAAAACGGGCATGTCTAAATTGAGCAAAATGTTAAGCACAAAATAACTAAGCCCACGTTAGCCAGCCAATCACAGTGAAATAATTGAGAAATTCAGCTAAGGGCTCCAGCAAGGATGCTGGAACCGCTTGGTTTACCCAATAAGCGAGTACTCCACTAGAAAAAATTGCGGGGTGCCCTAGAATTCCCGCAAAACCTTGCAGAATAAAAACTCCTACTGCAGCATTCCAGGGTAAGTAAATATTTGTCCAAGCATGTACTCGACGACGAAATGGCGGAACAAAACATGCTGCTAATATGATTAAACTAAACACCCAAAGCAGGCCACAACCAACACTGAGGGCGAGCGACTCCCACACTTGTTGCCCCCACGGGTAGCTAGACAAGCGTTCAGCCCACTTAAGGGCTTCCCGCTGGGTTATGGTGAGGTTGCTCATAACTCGCCCCCATTAACTACTCTTGCCGCCTTATTGGCGAGAGAGTCATCCCCACGCAACACTCTGACAGTGACCCATGCCACAGCCCCAAAATAAATAATCGCTGAAGCAATAATAACTTCCTTATTGATTGACTGCAGAAACTGATTGGTGACGAACAATAAAAGACCCATAGCAAATGTGATACCTGTTAAGTGGATTAATATTGCGACTAATTTACCTTTTGTCATCTTAACTTCCTCAAATGTATTAGCGTGGCGAGTAGCCGGAATGGGCAAGTGAATCCTGGACCTTCGAGGCTGCGTCTCTAATCTGGTAAGCCTCGTTTTCACTAATGGCATTGTTTTGATAATCCGAAAAACACAGGCGCTTGACGAACTGCGCTAGAGCCATTGCTTCTGTATTAGTTAATTCAATTTTTATGATCATCGTTTATTCCTGTTTTTTTGATTAACAAGTTCCAACGTACTTACTAATTTGGGGTCGTCAAATTTGGTGGAAATCGATATTTATTTGTTCTTCCTCGTCAAGTTCAGTTGATATTTGAGACTCAACTGACGCCAATATTCGATCACGATTTAATGCACCCCAATCTGCTATTCGATAATACCCATAACGTCGACCATCAACCCTCTCAATTGCCACCCAATATTCACGGCTAAGCCGTGCAAGCAGTGCGTGTATTGAGCGCTCGGGAATACCTGTGCGGTCAATCAGCGATTGAAGGCTTGGTTTTTCAATTCTTTCAATTGCGATTAACAGGTGCTGCGCTCGCTTAAAGCTTCGAGCGGGTACCGTGTCCGTAGTTGTAGAGCTATGATTGCTAGTAGCCATATGCACCTCCTAATTAGGTGTTGTGGTTAGCTGACGTTAGGCATGGCTGGCCTAACGTCAGCGAATAGATATTCACAATTCTTTGTTGATAAATACTGGATGCTTGTAATAAATACAGGTGAGATACAGGTATATATAAAGAAGAACCAAGACCGTTTATTCGCTAGAGCAAGACTGTTTATTCGTAGGTAACTCTTTGCTCCGGCCAAACTCATTGAATTAGTGGCGTACAGTGCAAGACAGTTTATTCGTGGATAACTTTGCTTAAACACAGGCTTACCCCCTGAAATCTCTTAGGTCATATAGTTTCGGGATGCTTGTTTGGCTTCTGCGAAGCAGCAAATATTCTCCTCTGTCATCGGCCTTAGCTGCGGGGTACACCAGCTGTACCTTATTTAGAGCTCTGAGAAATGCTCGCTTAAAATCACGAGTTCCCTGTGGGCTGTTGCTGTAGGCAGCACCCATTTGAAGTTGTAGAAGTTGCCAAGGGATCTTTGATTCATGCTTAAGGTAACCAAGCCGATGTGTAAGCCAGCAGTAGATATCTATCGCTAAAGGCGATCTGCGCAGGGCGTTAACCGCCCTCAAATCTATTGGTACTGGATTTTCCGTTACTTCTCTAAAAAAGCTGTGTGACAGCGTGACTGAGCTTTTCCATAGAGATGATTGAGATGGTGATTTGGGGTTCCACCACAGCTCGGCGGCATCGATGATTGAAGCATTTTGAATACTGGTATGCTCACCGACATAAGCGCATGTGATAAAGCTACTAAACAATCTGGTCATTTGATCTTTAAGCTTTGTAATCGGGCCATTTTTACCACCGGCAGATATCATTCCTAAATCGTCCATAAATCCACTCAATGTTTTACCCAATATAATTTCAGGTGATTTCGTTTTGATTGCTTCGGTGCTTAACCAAATCAGTAGCAATCGTGGAATCGTTCCGTACGGCAATCCAATCTCCTTCGGCGCAAGCATGGAAAGCCTGTAGTTGCCATTGATCCTTTTAAATTCATTACCACTTGTTTTTGAGTGCGGCAATGTCGCCTGTACCAATGCTCTACCCATGAAGCCCAACGCGCCTGCAGCTTTTGCATCTTCTTCCTCAATCGCTAGCGCTTCATCAATGAGCTTGGAGATATCAGGCACGGTTTAGCTCTCTACTGGCACAGAGGCGTCTTATCAGCAAATCCAGGTTCTTGATGCTCTCGCATCCACTCGTAAAACTTGCTCTCCGGGAAAAGGCGTCTGCGCCCGATTTTCACAGAAGGAGGCATACCCTCCCGCCGACTGAATCGACTTCGAAGACCTGAGATCGAAATATTTAGAAGGTCTGCGACTTCCGCATAGGTGAGATATCTCTCTTTTGGGGACATTGTTGAGCCTTGTTGTATGCGTTTGAATATGTCGCAATATTGAGGCTTGCAATGAGGGTGATGGTGAACCTAAAATGCACTATCAATAATATGAAAAGGCACTTTATGAGATCTCAGGTTAAAAGCGTCGACGGATTTGCGGCGAACCGGATAAGAGCTCGATTGATGGTCTCAGAGCTAGAGCGTCTGGTGCTCGCGGAATCTCCAGCAACAGGTAGGTTTGAGCGCTATGAGCATTTGAGTAGATATATTGCCGCTAGCAAGAACAACAGCGACTTCGTTCTACCTCGAAGATCTTTCTTTAAGTGGAAAAAGGGTGAAGCGCTTCCAAATAGTTCTACCAGGTTGAGCTTGGATGCACTATTTCCAAAAGAGCGAGTGGGGTCATCATATGGAGATCGGCACAATAACAACGTGGAACAAACATTACTTTGCGCTCTAGACCTGATATCCGAACACGCGATTCTTGAAAAAACTGCGCACCTCGAGGTCCAAGAAATTTTTTGTTCAATTCAAAGCAGTTGGAAATCTAAGATCAAGTCGACAATACGCCTAGAACAGCCGCATCTAACGAATTACGCACAGCTCAACATTCATTTTTCTCAGGCTTCACTTCCATCTCAAGAGCGCTTACACAAGATAAGCAATACCCCAGTTGCTCATCAAGAGATTACAGCTCAATTTGACCCATATGATACTGCTAGACATTTCGACGGGCTGCTTATGTATTTAATTAAACCTCGGAATGCAGTGGACCTTGACGATAAACTAATTTATTTACTAGTTGTTGATTTGATTAGCTCAGCAATTGCAAGTTTTATATTGATGCTATTTCTAAACCCAGTCGAGCTTAAAAACGGCGGTAAAATGGTTGAACGATATAGGCTTATTTACAGTACTTTGTTTTGCCCGAAAGCAAAAAAGCAATCGGACTTTTATCTTAACAACTATCTTCCCACCCTTTATGCATCTGAAGCTGAAAGGTTGAGCGAGGTGTTAAAGAAAAGTTTTGACAAATTTTTAAAGAAAACAAATCTAACTATCGAAAACTTTAACCGAATTATCGCCCCACTCAACCCAAATAACGCAGAAGCGGTATTCCGTTGGGCAAATCGAGATTGAGAGAAAAATCATGAAAGGAACCGAACTAAGTCAATTTTTAATCGATAGCGTTAGATGGTTGAGCGGAAACGATAGAGCTGGCCCTTATAGAGATTGCGTTGTAGCAATATTATTACTGAAGCATATTATCGATCGCCATGAGTCTGAGTGTGACATGCTAGTATCAAGCTATGTCTCAGAAGGCCATGAAGAAGACGAAGCAATAAGGTTGGCGGCAGTTAACTGCGATCATGTTATAAAACCACACCTCCCCAAAGAAATTACTTGGAAATTCGTTACTGGCTTCAAAGAAGGTTTGTTTCACAGATTAAACTCCTATGCTCATCAAATCGAAGAGCTAAACCCCACTTATAAAGGAACGATCAGCTACGTTGACTTTTCCATTATTAAGGAGGATCAGCTGGATGATCTTGTTCATAGATTTTCATGCTTTAATTTAGGTTTAAGAGATTTTGGTGATGGAGAAACGCTTGACTCTTGTTATTTGAGATTGCTAGCTCATTTCCCAAATGAGGTAAGTGGTGGAAATTATTACTACGCTCCCCAATCTATATGTCTCTTACTGCCAAAATTGCTGAAACTTAAGAATGGGTCAACAATATATGACCCCACTGCCGGGGCAGGAAACTTATTAATATCTTCACTCGAATCATTAAAAAACAGATCCGAAACGCTCAAGATATTCGGCCAGGAAGCCAACAACCAAGTTTGGATAGCCTGCAAAACTCGCATGATTTTTAGTGGAGTTGAAGATGACCATATAGAAAACTCCGACTCCCTTAGGCAACCAATAATTGCTAACAATGGTGATCTCCGAACTTTTGATTTTGCCATATCAAACCCTCCGTTTTCATTAAATAACTGGGGAGCTAGAGAAGTGGAGTATGAATGCCTGAATAGGTTTCCTTTTGGTATTCCAACGGAGCAGTGTGGGGACTACGCTTATATACAGCATGTTATCGCCAGCTTGAATAGCTCAGGACGAGCAGCAATTCTCCTTCCTTACAGTACGCTGGTTAAAAACACCAAGGATAAATATATTAGACAGGGACTCGTAGAAGAAGATCTAATAGAAGCAGTAATTGGCTTACCCAGTGGAATTTTTTACAACACGAGTCTGCACAGCTGCATTATGCTGTTAAATAAGGACAAGCCGGAAGCTCATTGTAATAAAATTGCATTTATTGATGCTATAGATGATTACACTATTGACGATCGAATTAGAATAATAAAAGAAGCAGTCATTAATAGAATTGAATCAGCCTTTAATAAATTTGAAGACGAAGGAGCGTTTTGCAAGATTGCCGATAAGGAGAGCATCCAAGCCAACTCCTACTCTCTCAATGTGCGGCTTTACGCAAACAACTCGATAACTGCTCGTAAAATTTCGAATTTAATAACCGAAGATCGACAGGGCATGGCGGCCAAGTTGAGTTCAGTGACGCGGAGTATTTATAAGCCACCAAAAGGCAAAAGGCATAAACCTTCTACCAATGCGATTTATATCCCCGCCTCTCCGTCTAGTGAAATCACTGCAGATATTAATGGTATCGGCACCCACAACAATTATTTTCAGGTGATTCTTGATGATCTAAAGCTTGACTCAAGATACGCATGCTTGTTCTTTTCCTCCGAGTTAGGAAAATTACTTTTAAAGGAAAAAACAGAACTTTCTGTTATTCAAAAACTTAAAGAATCGGATGTTCGGGACCTAAACATCCTTTTGCCGAATATCGACACTCAAACAAGCATTGTTCGCACCTCTGATAAGCTCAGAGAGTTAAACCAGTTTATAACTACCAATCAGGCAGAGATTTCAACCAATTTTCACAACCATACCAATATCGAAATAGGGGCAGATCGTCTTCTAGATAGTCTTGCTGACCTGAGTGAGGAAGAATCGACTAGAAGGATGATAGGCAAAGGGGAATCTGTGAATTTGGAGTTTAAACAGACTCTCTCTCTTGACCTTGAGATTTTCCACAGGAAAGGAAAGCTAGAGGCTCGCAAGAGCAAGAAAGAGAAGGCGGAAATCGCAGTGCTTAAGACTATTGTTGCTTTTCTGAACACAAAGGGAGGTAGCCTTCTGATCGGGGTCAATGACAAAGGAAAAGTCGTAGGTATAAACGATGAGCTGTCTGTTTTTGATAATGACAGCGAAGACAAGTTTAACCTTCGGCTTGAGAATCTCCTGGATAACAATATAGGAAAGGAGTGTATCCCCTACAGGTCAGTATCTTCAATCACAATCGATGAAAAGACGGTCATAAAAGTTGATGTTGATGCCTCGAATCAGCCGTTCTTCCGCGGCGACTCAGCCTTCTATGTCCGAAACCTAGCCTCTTCAGTAGAGCTGAAGGGACGCGAGCTTGTCAGGTACCTTGATAGTCATTTTGGGATTCGGCAGCAAAAAAGCTAGGTAATTGCTAACCCATAGCTAACCCCAGAAACTAAAAAGGCTACTCAATATGAGTAGCCTTTTTAAGAATGTTCTTGTATATCAAGAACTTAATTGGTGGAGCCTAGCGGGATCGAACCGCTGACCTCAACACTGCCAGTGTTGC